>JAGPHP010000121.1 GCA_018055415.1 Breznakibacter sp.
GCCAGATTTGCGAGCAGCTCCTGTGCGTTTAAATGGTGAATCGCTCGTTTTTGGCTTAAACTCTTCGGAGCTATTGGGCGTTTTTGATTTTCGTGGTAACTCGTCGCCTTTTTCACGTGATGTGGCACTGCGTGTGTAATTTTTGCTGCCACGGTTAAAGGTTGTTTCAGAACGGTTTGGATTATAAGGTGTTTTTTTAGACGGGGTTTGTTTTGGCAGTTTAATAGGCGATTCGGTTACCTGTTCTGAAAAACGCGCCTCCATCTCCATCTGCTCTTTTTTTGTGGGAGTCTCTTTTCGTTCTATAGTTGTGCTACCCTTTTTACCTGTTGAAGCCTCCTCGGTTGCCGATGAATTTGAGATGGCCTCATTGATAATATCCATCTCATTTGGCTTCAGTTCGCGCCACTCACCCACAGGAATTCCTTTCAGAGTGATGTTCATGATGCGAACTCTTTCTAACTTAACAACTTCATAACCAAGGTATTCGCACATTCGTCGTATTTGACGATTGAGTCCTTGAACCAATATAATTCGGAAGCTATTAGCCCCCTCTTGTGTTACTTTACATTTTTTGGTTGTGGTGCCCAAAATAGGAACTCCACTACCCATTTTTGTGATAAAAGTCTCATTAATAGGCTTATCTACCGTAACTATGTACTCCTTTTCGTGGTTATTTCCGGCGCGGAGTATTTTGTTTACAATGTCGCCATTGTTGGTCATAAAGATCAATCCTTGCGAATCTTTATCAAGTCGTCCAATAGGGAAGATGCGTTCATGATAGCCTATGTAATCAACAATGTTATCTTTTGCTCCTATTTCGGTGGTGCTTACAATGCCCACTGGTTTATTGAAAGCTAAAACGATGTAATCCTCCTCAGCTTTCATGGTTACCTGTTTCCCATTTACTAGGACTTTATCGGTAGCCAATACTTGATCGCCAATTTTTGCTCGTTTCCCATTTACAATCACATGGCCGAGTTCGATGTGTTTATCGGCTTCGCGACGAGAGCAGATACCGCTGTCGCTGATGAATTTATTTAATCGAAAACTCTTTACCATGTTCTGAAATGTATCGTTTAATTTAAAAATTTAAGTGTGCAAAGATACTTTAAATAAATTCCAAAATATCCTCCTCATTAGAATTGATTTTGAGTACTCCTTTCTGCTAAAAAAATCTCTATATTTGATCTATTATTCAGGTAATTAATGTGTAAAAGTATATCTATGTATAGTTTTAAAAACGATTATAGCGAGGGGTGTCATCCACGTATTTTAGAGGCTCTTTCAAAAGTCAATTTGGAGCAATGTGATGGATATGGTGAAGATAGTTATTCTATTGACGCCAAGAAGCTTATACAAGGTTATCTAAACAACAATGATTCCTCGATCTATTTTGTCTCTGGTGGTACTCAGGCTAATTTAATTGTGATTAGTTCAATTCTTCGCCCACATGAGGCTGTTATCTGCGCAACATCGGGCCATATCGCCTTGCACGAGGCGGGAGCCATTGAGTCAACCGGTCATAAAGTGCTAACGGTTGAATCTACAGATGGAAAGATAACCATTGATCAGATACAATCAGTTTTAGAGGCGCATAGTGATGTCCCCCACATGGTTAAACCAAAAATGGTTTATATCTCTAATTCAACGGAAGTTGGAACTGTTTATCGAAAGCAAGAGTTAAAGAAAATATCTAAGTTTTGTAGAGAAAATCATCTCTATCTTTTTTTGGATGGTGCCCGTTTAGCTTCGGCATTAGCTTCTACTGAATGTGATTTAACATTGGCTGATTTGGCACAATTAACCGACGTTTTTTATATTGGAGGTACCAAGAGTGGGGCACTGCTTGGTGAAGCTATTGTTATCAATAATTTATTACTACAAACCGATTTTAGCTATCATATAAAGCAAAAGGGGGCATTGTTGGCAAAAGGTCAACTTCTTGGAATACAGTTTTTAGTATTATTTCAACGAAACCTTATATTTAACTTAGCACATCAGGCCAATGCCATGGCGGCAAAATTGACTAAAGGTTTTGGCGAAGCTGGGTTTGAGTTTTTAACAAGCAGTGTAACGAACCAGATATTTCCAATCTTACCAAATAGTTTAATTGCATCTCTCCAAGAGATGTATTCATTTTATATCTGGAGTAAAGTAGATGAGGCACACTCCTCAGTTCGTTTGGTAACCTCTTGGGCCACAACCGAGGAGTCTGTTGAGACATTTATAAATGATCTACATCTACTATCCAAAGCTTATTAGAATTTATTATATTTAGGGGTAACTTTTCTGTATGAATTCTAAGGAGTCTGACATTCATCTTTTAGCTGGCGATTTAGTGGTTATAACTAAGGCCAAAGGGGTTATTTCGACCCTCTTGGGTTCGTGTGTCTCCATCATTTTTCATGTGCCTGATAGACTTACGATGGCATGTCATGCGCTTTTACCCGAATCTAGAAGCACCAAACAAATTTGTGGAGTTAATTGTCCTAAGCCATGTGGCGACTTACGCAAAACATTAAGCGAGTTCCGATTTGTTAGTTGTTCGCTTAAATATATGGTTAATGAACTGCAATCGCGTCATATTCATCCTTCTCAAGTTCATGTTTCTCTTATTGGAGGAGCTAATGTGTTAGATATTAATAGCGACATTACAATTGGCTCTCAGAATATCAAAATTGCGAAAGAGATTCTGTTATCAAATGGATTTACAATTAGGCGTGAGCACACTGGAGGAATGAATGGGTGTAATGTGCAATTTTATCCCGAGACAAATAGTTTAATGATTCGAGTGCACGGTGGAGGAAAGCTCTTCGAGTTGGGTGATAATTATGTTCCAGTTATAAATAGTTTGCCTAGTACCAAGGAGGATAATTTTAAGCGACTAAGCGAAGAGTTGGATAAGATGAGAAAGCATTTTACAAAGTAGGAAGCTAAGTATTGACAATTAAAACAACCCTTTTGCCGAAAGTGTTAAGTAAATTACCACGGCAAAACGCAATCCTCGACCAATAAAGGATGCCGTTGCAACCATGTAGGTGTTTGAACGTGTGAGACCAAGGGTTAGCATAATTACTTCGCCAATAATGGGAAGCCATACAAAAAAACTGAGCCATAATCCATATTTACGCAAAATTATCTTCATGCGTCGAAGTTTGCGGTGCTCTACTTTAAAATACTTTTCTATCCACTCCATTTTACCCAAGTATCCCATATAGAAGGTTACCATTCCGCCGCCCCAATTACCTAAAGTAACAAGTGTCCAACATAAATAGGGATTGTATTCATTGGTCATTGATAACATTGCAATAAGCAGTGTCTCAGAACTTAATGGGATAACCGTTGAGGCTAAAAAACTCGAAATAAAAAGACCTATATAGCCAATTTCAAATAGCATGGAACTCTGTTTTGTGCAAATATAGGTTAATTGCGTTATCTAAATGAAATATGAGGTCGCAAATGTAGAAAGGGGTTTAAAAGTATTTAAGGACCTATTGTTTACGAGTTTAAGAACATCCATTATTAAGCATCTGTCCTTTCCTCTAAATTACTTTAAAAGAAGAGAGGCATAGCAAGATGAAAAATTTCTTACTATGCCTCTTATCTTAATATTTGATTTAGAACTAAACAAGTTCTTGATTCAATCAGCCTTTTAACTCTTTCTCTACTTTACCCTCGTTATAGAACGCGTAGAATGATACAATAAAAACTGTAGCTACTGTGTAATATACAAAAGTTGGCACAGGAACTGGATCACCTTTCGCATAGGAGTGCATACCTGCTAAGTAGTAGTTTACCCCTAGGTAGGTCATTACTACAGCAGCAAAACCCAATACAGCAGCGAAGTTAAATACCTTAATATCTTTTAGCCCCGGAATAAAGCGCATGTGTAAAATAAAAGCGTAGATAAAAACAGTAATGATTGACCAAGTCTCTTTTGGATCCCAGCCCCAATAACGCCCCCACGATTCGTTTGCCCAAACGCCACCCAAAAATGCACCAATGGTGAGCATGTAAAGTCCAATGGTCATGGTCATTTCTGCAATGGCGGACAACTCTTCAACTGTTAGATTAAGTCGAATGTAATTACTTTTTGATTTTAAACCAATTAGAATTAGGTTGATGAATCCAATAAAAGCACCTAAACTCAAAAAGCCATAACTAGCAACAATAACAGAGACATGGATTGTTAGCCAGTAAGATTTTAAAACAGGCACCAAATTGGTTATTTCAGGATTCATCCAACTTAGGTGTGCTACCATCAATAAGATTCCACTAAAAAGAGCTGATGCTGAGAGCGAAATAGTGCTTCGTTTGTAGAACAGCAATCCAGCAAGAGTAGTTGACCAAGCAATGTAGAGCATACTCTCATATCCGTTGCTCCATGGAGCGTGGCCACTTAAATACCAGCGGGTTGCCATACCAGCGGTTTGAATTATGAAAAAGAGAAGAAGGGTATAAAAACCTAACAGATTGATTTTTGTAAACTGAAATTTGGGTTGAAGGAGTGTGATGAATTGAAGAATAAGAAGTGAAATACCAACTCCAAAAAACACTACAGCTAACCATAAGAATATGTTAGAGTTATTATATGCTATTTCAACTTTTAGATGAGTATTAGTTGGAAGTATTTCTGATCCATGTTGATTTTGAAACTTTTTAATCCCACCTAAGTATTCCGAGGCTTTTGCCACATCATTTTTTAATACAGCATCTAGGTATAGATTGGTGAGTGCATTTACTATTAAACTATCTGTTTTGTTCCAACCTACAGGAGTTGTGCCTGGAAGAAGCCACGGAGCATCGTGCTTTTGAGGATTCGGGAAAAGTTTTAAGAAACCGCCCGTTTGAGCTAGATAGAAAATATTAATTTGTTCATCAATTTTTATAGCATCTTGATCGGTTTTATTCCGTTCGGCAGCTTTTTTACGATAAGCTTCTTCAACGATTGTTTGAAGTTTATAACCACCCTCTGCTGTAAGAAAATCTTTAAATGATGCCTTTTTACCATCTAATTTTAAGACATCTATCAACTCGGGACTTGATACCGTGATTAGTTTTTCGTTTTGCCAAAAGTGGGCATCTATTAAAAAGCTTAACATCATTTGATCGGCACTATATCCTTTATAACTATTGTGCTTTACTAGCTTACGAGCAATTTCGCTATTCATGGTGTTTAGTGGTTTCACACGACCGCCATTATCTTGTACCCAAAGTGTTCCAAACTGGTCGGCTATCTCCGATGAAATTGGATGAGGTGGATTTATATCTTCTGCATTGATAAATCCTATCGATAGAAATAGCGCAAAAATAAGCGTCAACTCTCGTTTGCTCTTGGCAATATCCTGGCATTTATTTAGAAGTAATCTGAAACGACTGTTTTTCGTTATTAATGCCCAAATCATAGAAATTGCTAGCAAAAGGTATCCAAGATAGGTTACAATAGTCCCCACGTAGTCGTGATTAACCGAGAGCACCGTCCCGCGTTCATCGGTATCGTAAGATGATTGATAGAAGCGAAACCCACCATAGTTGAGGATGTTATTCATAAAAATTCGTTTGTTAAAAGTCTCACCATTGCGTTCATCCTTAAGTGTAACCTCGCTAGCAAATGACGATGGACTGTGGCTTCCGGGGTATCTCTCCAATTGAAAATCTTGTAAGTAAAGATTAAATGGGATGTGAATTATTTTTGAACCTAATGATAAATCAATTTTAATGCCTTCAAAATCAACTGAAGTTGTTTTACCCAAAGCTCCTTTTACACCCGTTATCGCTGCCACTTTACTTTTATCTCCCTCTTTAATTTGTATAATAACGGCATCAGGAAATTGAGCCTCGTTCGAGCGCCCCATTTTAACAGGTAAAAGTGCCGCAGATGGAATGAATGCAGAAAGAACAAATTTGGCATCCATACAGCTATATAGCACATTTTGATACATCTGCGAAGTAGAATCTGGTGTAAGTGTGGTGTTTGTTTGAGTTTGCATCGTCATAAAACTCGTAGGAAGCGACGATTTTATACTAGGAGTACTGTTTTCAACAGTTAGTTCGATATCTACTTTTTCGGATGCATTAAATCCAATTTTCACTCCATTGAGATCGAAGAAATCACCTTTTTGAAGATATCGTTCTTCGCGGCCACTATTTTGAGCGATAACGAGCGTAAAAATAGGTTCTCCATTTTCAACGGGAGCTGGTCTGTAAAGGGCATTTGGAACATAGTCAACCGATTTTAGTTCAAGTGTTCTTGAGCCGATTTTAATCTCTTCGTGGTAAGCATTTTTAGATATCTCTGAAAAAAGAACCTCCGTTTCTGTTTTACGACTGCTCTTGCCATCGTTAACGGCAAGGTGAATATAGGTTTCTGATGAGAGGATTTCGCTTGAAGCCTCACCTTCACGTATATGCATCGATCCTTCGTAACTAAAATATCTGGTTATTCCAGCACCAATAATGATTACAAAAAATGCTAAATGGAAGAGTAATATTGGTAGCTTTTTCACGCTCCACATTTTGTAGTGGTAAATGTTAAGAAAGAGGTTTATAGCCAATACTACAAATATAAGTTCAAACCACCATGTTTTATAAACCAATGCATTGGCTGCATTGGTGCCAAAATCGTTTTCAATAAAGGTGGCGATGGCAAGCGTGAGAGCCAGCAAAAGTAAAAGAGAACCCATGAGTGCCATGGAGGCAAAGAACTTACGAACAACTTCCATTTGATGTTTTTTTATGGATAAAAGTAGCAAAACGTTTTAAAACTTAACTATATCAAAACAACGAGGGTGTTAATTTGTTGTTTGTTATCTATTTAAATAGCTTGATTTAAAAAAAATAGTCCATTTTTTTATCTCTTAACGTTTTTTTATCTTAAAATGAGTGCTTTGTTATATGTTATCCTTATTTTTGGAGGTTAATTGTAGGAATAATCCTTTAAAAATTGGTTTAACATCTATCAAAAACAATTTATAACATGAAAAAATTAATCTTATCTGTAGCCCTATTATCAATGCCTATTGTAGCATCATTTGCACAAACATCATTTGGTTTTTCTGGAGGATATGCTCAACCATTGGGAGAATATGCCGCAACTGAGCCTAATGGTGGTTATGCGAAACCTGGTTATACCTGGGGTATTCGAGTAGATAACTACTTTCCAAGCAACATAGGTGTAGGTTTAATGATAAAAAATCACCATAATCAAATTGATTCTGATGCGCTGCAAGAAGATATTAAATCGGAGTTTGGATATTCGAGATCGACGCTTATCCAAAGTGCTTCTCATAAGTCGTTTGGATTTATGATATTGGGGAGTTATAAATTTTTGGATACTGAACGTTTTGGAA
>JAGPHP010000122.1 GCA_018055415.1 Breznakibacter sp.
CATAAGACTACACTATTATCCATCTACCACATCGACAATAGAGTTGGCCACCAAAGTGAATGGCGATGAGGAGGTTACATCGGCATTGCTCTACAGGTTTAATAGATATAATTATGATATTCAACTGCTTGGCGGAGTTTTAAACAGCAGTGATTATATGGTTGGTGCGGGGTGGTCGGGCAATATCAAGAGTGCTAGTTTTATGGGGGAGATATCTTATTTCAGACCCATTGATAATTTTGCCGATACGGTAAGTACTTTGGTTTTATCTGTGGGTAGTCAGTATGTTTTTACCAACTCCATCACTCTGCAAGTTGAGTTTTTATACAATCAGAATCCTGAGCCAAGTGGCAGTTTTGCAAATTTCTACACGGGTAAGCAGTCGCCCAAAAACCTCTCTATTAGTACAACCTCATTCTTTTTACAAGGGAGTTATCCAGCCACGCCGCTATTGAATTTAGCGTTGGCAACTATGTATTATCCTCAAATTGAGAGCTATTTTATTGGGCCAAGTGTGAGTTATTCGTTGGGCGAAAATTTAGAAGCATCGGTGTATACCCAAACCTTTGTAAGCAATACCATTCCAAGTATGGAGGTTATTTATAATCTGGTTTTTGGACGGATAAAATGGAATTTCTAACTACTTCATCTGCCTAACGAAGGTTATTCATTTGTGTCAATGTTGACTACGGAAATCCCTTTTAGCACATTGGTCGAGATTTAGGAATCTTGAAGGGTGTTTGGAGTGAAGAAAGCGTGCAAAAAACATCTTTGCGAGCAAAGTAGTGCAGAAACGAATGACACGCTGCATAGGGGGACGATCACACGATTTTTTATACAGCAAAAAGGCTCTTATATTTAATTAGATGCAGCACCTAGTTTGTACTTGAGATGAACTAAACAGCTAGATGCATCACATATATCCCACATATATCCCACATATATCCCACATATATCCCACATATATCCCACATATAATACACCTTTTAGATGACTTTTCTGTATTATATATATAACTGATATGAATTATTCCTTTAATAAATAGGGTTTAACTACCGAGTACAGTCATTATTAGAACGAGTATGGTAGGGATATCATTAATTGATTGTCTCTATTAAGCGCTAAAAGTGATATCTATTAAAATAAAAAACCAAACTTTTCTATCCACTTTAATGAGAGAGAATGGATAAATCATCTCAAAAATGATCTAACCTAACTCCATTTTAGAATAAAAAAACAACATCTCAACATTTGTTAACAGATAAAAGTTAAAAAAAAGCATCTCCCAAATTAATTTCAAATGTTTCTTTTATAAAAAAAACTAAAAAAACATTAAAAAATTGGCTATTTGAAGACAAAAAACAACAAGTTAAAATTCTAATTATTAAAACAATACAAATTAATGTAGGTTCTACGTAGGGTTTTGAATGAGGCTATATAGAGGCTATACATTAACCGAAATATTTGGTTGCATCATACATTTGCTCATCGAACATTTGTAACAACAATTAACAAATATCGAATTGCGAGAAACCAAATAACGAATTTTAAAAATTATAAGAGATGAAAAAGTTAAACCCATTACAATCAACCGTTGGCTATTTAGTCACACTACTGTTACTCTTCTCTTGCTTCATTACAGAGGCACAAGTTATGAACAGAAAACCCTTTCCATTCGAAATTAAAAACCATACTGGCAAACCTGATAGTGAGGTTTATCTTGCTATTGTCGGTGAAGATCTTGCACTCCAACCTGGTCCGAGTAACCACGTATGGGTTGATTGTAAAACTGGTGAAATGAAAATGATGGATCGTAGATACAACACCATAAAAGGCCCTGTCTATGTATGGATTCCGCCAGCGGATGAGGGAATACCAGCTCGTAATGATATCGAAGGAAATAGAGGCCCTTTTGGTGATGCTATGTATGCTGATTGCTTTACTAAGTTAAGCGATATTCCAAATAAAACCATAATGCTTCCTCTTATTCAGGGTTGTAGAGTATTTCTTTCTGTTGGTTCACAATTATATCTTTGCTTTAGAGGTTCAGATCGTAATCCAGGTATGTACAGCGGTTATACAGCTCCTGCTATAACAGACTATACAGACCCGAACCAAGGTATTTTGTGGGATATGATTGAATTAACCTATGATCAATATGGATACTTTGCAAATACATCACGTGTTGACTCATACAACTACCCAATGGGTATGGAGAGTTGGGGACAGGATATGCAATGGGATGCAAACGGTAATGTCATTGTTGATGCTAATGGCAAAGCAATACTAGTTGATTCGCACAAACAAGCTGGTGAAAATTTAACGCACGATGAAATACAAGTTCTATGGAAAGATTGGACCAAAGCTGGTTCGGGAAGAGAAGAGTTTGCAAAATGTTTAAGTGCAAAAACAGGCGCCATTCACGCTCCTGGTAAGATCAAGGATTTTGCCGACGGTTCAGTTGGTACTATGCCAACACCTGGTCCATATGTAAACTATTTCAAAACCTATGTTGATAAAGTATGGCAAACATATAGCTCTAAAGACTTAGTTTTTGATTCGGGTGATGCCGGTGTTTGGACTGGTAGAGTAACTGGTGAAACGTTTACTTTTACTTGTAATAAAGTTTGGGGAACAGGTAGAGGTATTATTACTCGTAAACCAACCACACAAGAGGTATTAGAAGGGAAAGGTTGCTTAGATGAAGATGTGCAAAAAATTGCAGGTCAACAATTAGACCGTCTTGTTCAAGCACAAATCTGTGCTGCTCTAAATCGTCACGTGATTCCAGTTGATGGCGAAACATTACCAATCCCTATCCCTACTAAAGTAGTTAAAGGTATAACATGTTATGATTTCAGTCAGGCAAATACCTTCTATCAAGCTAAACCATCAAACTACTATGCTGCATTTTGGCACCAAGGTGGTATCAACAAAAATGATAAAGCATACGACTTCTGCTACGATGATGTTTGGAATTACGCTTCCGCAACACCATCATTTATGCCAGAGCGCGTAGTGGTTCACTTAAATGGTTTCTCATTTGACCCAACAAAACCATGTGATGTACTTCCTACCGTTAATGCGGGTGCTGATGTAACAGTTACACTACCAACTTCAACAGCAACACTTGCTGGAAGAGTTAGTGACGATTTATCAAGAGGTGGTTTAACATACAGCTGGAGAAAGGTTTCTGGTCCTGCTGGAGGCGAGTTATCTTCAACAACAAGTTTAACTCCTTCTCTGTCAAATCTATTAGAAGGAACTTATACTTACGAGTTATCAGCAACCATTGCAACTACCTGTACCAACACCCTTACTAAAGCAGATCAAGTAGTTGTAAACGTATCTAAAGTACCTCCTTATGTTGTAGTAAAATGTGGTGGTGAAGCTTCTGGCACATCTGGATCATCATTTCAATGGGAGGTTGATAACAGCGCAACACCTACTGTAACGTTTATTCCAATTACAGACAAATCAACAAAACCAGTTGTATTCTTATATAGTGTTAATGGTGTTGACAAAGGTGGATGGAATAACTTTAATGGCATGAACATTACACTTTCGGGCACTAAAATTGGCGATAAAGTTAAGTTCTACTACGTTTATACCATTCCACAAGGTGGCGAAGCAAATAACCTAGCTAATATGGTTGAATTCGAAGTAGGACAGGAATGCACAATCATTACAGCTATTAAACGTGTTAAAGAGTCAGAAAACGAGGTTACACTCTATCCTAACCCAGCTTCTAGACAAATAAATATAAAAGTTCCTGAAGAGACATTTAGCCAAATTCAGATCATCAATACTACCGGTTCAATTGTTTATATGGGATCAATTGAGTCTGAAGAGGCAACCTTCGATATTGAAGAACTTCCTAGAGGTATTTACTTTGTAAAACTTATTGGTGAGACAAGCGTAACTAAGAAATTCATTAAAAAATAAGCAATGATATAGGGTAAGTAGTGGTAATTACCCTGCGGCTCGTCCAATGTAATAATTGGCGAGCCGCTTTTTTTTATCATTTCATATACTCTAATGTAGCACTTTCAAAAGCAGAGAAACTTTGAAAGGCACTTTTGGAAGAGTTTGCCAACACACCACAATAAACCACCATTTGAAGTTTAGGAGACTCGGTTTTAGACTCAGTGATACACTGCAAGGCAATGTCGGAGGGAGATAAAAAAGGTTCACCATTGCGCTCGCTTAGTTTAAAAACAACCTCCTCCTTATTGCTTCCTAAACTTTTATAAATCAACTCGCTACAAATCATTGCATCGTCACTCTCCAAATCAAAGAGATAGTCATACGGCTTATCGTAATAATTAAAAGCTCTTAGAAGTGCCTCAAATAGCTTCGACGCATCTAATTGGGGCCTGATAGCCACAAAATAATCGACCCCTGCAATGTGCCGAAATGGATTAACAGAGACACCATCGCCTACCGCTTCAAATATTAAATTATGCCTATAGAGCATCTTTTTATACACCTGATAATGATGTATCTTAATGTAATCGCTAGCCTTGTTTCCGTTTAAAATTGGCAAATTTTCAAAAAGTTTATCCATCTCCTTTAAACTCCCCAAATAGATTCCTGAATGTGTCCAAAAACCAGGAATTGCAATATTACTCAACTGATAATCATTCCGTTTCAGGAGCAAATCACCCGCTCGAAGTTGTTTCGAAATTTGAGTAATTTGTCTGTTGGTGATCGACTTACGATCTTTAAAACTAAAATCCACATCTCCAAAAATATCACAAAGTGCCTTTTGGATAGGCTCTCTAAAATACTTCTTTATAACATCCGAGCTTGCCCCGCTCTGACTACCCTCTTTACTAAACTGAAACTGCTCTTTGCTTGAGAGATAATTTAATACAAATCGATTTTTATCGCCCACCACAACAACCTCCTTCGTATCGAGGTTCATCTCAATCTTTGTGATAATGCTATCTGTAAGGCCAAACCGGTAGTCGAGTCGGGTGTAATGACCACTTCGCACACAAAGCAAGTAATTTCCCTCGGTACCCAACAAAACAAGCTCCTTTTTTAAAGGCAAAAGGGAGGTAATTTTAAATGTCGTCAACTTCTTATTGAGCGATGGAAATCTTCTCAATCGCCCTCTTTCGCTGATATGATAAATCTGATTCTGAGCCTCCCCTACCACCAGCCATGTTCCACCTTCGTTATCATTAGCAGCGTAGATAATGGGGACTTCAATTTGTTTATCTTTAAATAACTGTTCAACTGAGGATAATTTTTCATTTGCAGCACATAATGAGCTGGAAGCAAAAAAAGGTAACGACATACAAAGAGATTTGAAAAAACGCGACATACGTAATAGATTTATGAGAACAAATCTATGGCAAAAAATAATATGTTTTAAATTTAAGGAGAGGAATAAATGAATTATCATTTTTTAAAAGAACATCAATCACTACCTTTGCAGAACAAAATAAAGCACTATCAAGATGGATGAATTAAAGAACTCAATACGCGCAATACCTGATTTTCCGATTAAAAACATCACATTTCGCGATGTAACGACGTTAATGCAAGACCCCATTATGTTTAAGAAAGCGTGCGATTTGTTTACCGAACGCTACAAAAACAGCAACATTAACAAAGTGGTAGGAATCGATGCACGTGGCTTTATTTTTGGTTCTGTCTTAGCCTATAACTTGGGCGTGGGATTTGTTCCTGTTCGTAAGAAAGGGAAACTTCCATTCAAAACAATTTCCGAAAAATATGATCTTGAGTATGGCTCATCAGAAATTGAAATCCACAACGACTCCATTTTACATGGCGAAAGAGTGGTAGTAATTGACGATCTGATTGCAACTGGAGGGACCATTGCAGCCGCCGTAAAACTCGTTGAAAAACTAGGTGGTGTGGTTGTTGAATGCGCCTTTTTGGTGGAGTTGCCTGACTTAAAAGGGCGTAACCAAATTAAGGATTTACCAATTTATTCGGTAATATCTTTTGATGGAGATTAATTATTGGATTAAAATAAGGCACACTAGGATAAAACACAATGATCCTATTACTTGTTTTGAGCCAAAAACTCTGATGGAGAAATTGCCTTTATCTCAGAATTTAAAAAATCTTTAGTATTACGAGTAATTATAATATCAATATTATTAAAACTTGATACAATTGATTGAATAGCATCCTCAAAATCTAAGAATTCTGACTCTATTGAACTCAAAATCACCTCTTTGTCAACTCCGAGAACATCAACAATCTGAAGTAAATTGGCAATAAATTCAATAGCTTCGTTATGACCTTTCCCCTTTTTTGAAATGTAGTAAATATCTGTGATTGTAGTGGCTGTTACAATACCAAACACGAACTTATTATCTATCTTTTTAAAACTGTTGCTGAATCTTGAAAATGAGGCTCACGATATAAGGCTATATCTAAAATAATGTTGGTATCCAGAAGCAATCTCATTATTTATATTTATCAGATAAATATTGAAATTTCGAATCGTCAGCATCTCTATTGGCTAAGAATCCACTCCATTTATCTACAAAATCAGTTGATGAAAAACGAACCCTCTTTTGCTTCTGTTTTGGCAATATTATTATCTCAACTTCTCTATCAAATAATTGATTTGACAATGGAAGTTGTATCAATCCATCTTTCGAAATTCGTGTTTCAAATCTGTAGGCTTGCATAAATTGATTTTTTACAAATTTATAAAAAACCCGAGTATTTACCAAAAATGGCGCAACTTCATCCACTTGTTAATCAGAGTAAAAGTACTACCTCTTCAACTCCTCCTTTAACAGTCGTGTACGATACTCTACATCTACCGAAATAGCATTTGTAGAGATGGTGGCTCCAGCAATATGATCAACATTACTGCCCACAATTAAGTCTGAAGCTCCATTATAGCCTATAAATTGCTTGAGCCACCCCTTTATGGTGATCTCCTGCCCATGAGTGGCTTGATAGTTAAAAACGCGCACTAAATCCACCTCTCCTTCTTCATTGAAAATTATAAAATAGTCGAAATACTCATAATCCACGTTCGTACCCATCTCTACGGAGCATCCCCCAACCCTACAACTATTAACCCGCCCAACATAGTAATACATGGACGATTTCTGAGTCGAGATACGATAAAAGCTCCCTCTATCACAATTGGCCGTTGAATCCTTTAATTGAATAACCGTAAGCGCGCTATCAACATTATGAACACCAAGCTTTAGCACCTCCTTTATCAATGCTTGGGCTTAAGCAACGATTCGGTCTTTTCAACTGCAAACCCAAAAAAAGGGAGCAAAAAAAAGATAAATAATAAAAAAATGGAGCTTAAAATAATAAAAA
>JAGPHP010000019.1 GCA_018055415.1 Breznakibacter sp.
TATCTAATTGTTAATTCGAAACTAACCGTAAGATACTGATTTTCAGGGATTTAACCAAACTTAAGTTGTTGATTTTCAGCTATTTAAAGAACTTTTTTAATGTATTTTCAACCCTTGATTCGCATAAGTACATTATTTAGCTCTCATTACTTAATAAGCATGCTGATATTTTTTTTACCAACTTAATGTTTTCTGTAGTTAAGCAGTGAGATGTGTCTTAGGCATCGCTTTCTTGAATTAACGTTAAATGCAACATTCAAATCAAACGTCAATCGTATTTGAAAGGTTGATAAGCCGTACCTGCGCCGTCATCAACTTTAGATCAACCCGAGTTTAAGCCGATTTGAGCCGTAATTAATGGTGCATACACGGCTTAAGTCGGCTTAATGTCAGCTTAGTGCCGAATTAATCCTACTTCAACCTCGTGATATGGACTTCGTGTGTGCGGTTGGGTGACTGCTAAGCTATCTCTTGGCTTGATAATATAACTCTTGGGACACTCTTTTCGGCTGAGGTTATTCAAAAGCACAATATTATTATACTTACACTATTTATTGTGTTAAATGGTATTTGAATTATACTACTTTTTATTTTAATGACATTTGCTTGGCTTTTATTTTAACTTAATTCAATTAATCATCTTATTTTTTTAATTTAGCGTCCTTTAAATGTTGTTTTAATATTCAAATACGCACGTTATGAGTAAAATTGTTATCTCTTCGTTTGCAGATCTAGAAAAATTAGTAGGTTCTGATCTTGGTGTTTCGGACTTTTTTCAGGTGAAACAAGAGCAAATAAATCTGTTTGCTGATGCTACTCTTGATCATCAGTGGATTCACACTGATGCTGAGAAAGCTAAAGCTGAGTCTCCTTTTGGTGATACGATTGCACATGGTTATCTTACTATTTCCATATTACCTCATCTTTGGGATCAAATTGTTGATGTTCAGAATTTGAAGTTACAGGTGAACTATGGTATTGAAAAACTTAAGTTTAATCAACCAGTACTCGTAAATAGCCGTGTTCGCTTACATGCAAGTGTTGTTTCGGTTGTTAACCTACGTGATGTTACAAAGGCTAATATTGGAATGAAACTTGAAATTGAAGGTAATAAAAAGCCTGCGTATGAAGGAGAGATCGTTTTCTTGTATCACTTTTTGTCGTAGAGTTTTATCATAATATAAAAAGAGAGGACGCCAATTGACGTCCTCTCTTTTTATATTATGACCGTTCTATTTGAATTAAATGGTTCCGTTATTATTCAAATTACTTCGTCTATAACTATAGGCAAAGTAGATTATTATGCCAATAATCATCCATAATACCAAACGAGCCCATGTGTCAAAAGGTAAGGAGAACATCTGCGATAGACAGATTACGATACCCGCAATTGGCACAAATGGTACCCATGGTGTTCTGAATGGTCGAGGTGTTTCTGGATGCGTCTTGCGCAAGAAGAGTATTCCTCCGCACACAATTACAAAAGCAAAGAGGGTTCCAATACTCACCAATTCACCTAATATGTTAATAGGTAGTGCCCCCGCAATGATGGCTGCCGCTCCCCCAGTTATGATGGTTGTAATATACGGCGTTTTAAAGCGCTTGTGTACGCTTGAAAAAGATTTTGGTAAAAGTCCATCTTTCGACATAGCAAAAAAGATGCGGGGTTGTCCCATTAGTAGAACCAGCATCACTGAACTTAAACCTGCAATGGCTCCAATTTTCACAAACATTCGTAACCAGCCCATTCCTTCGCCCATCCGATCAATGGCAAGCGCTATGGGTGCTGATACGTTCAATTCGGTGTATGGAACAATGCCTGTTAATACTGCCGAAACCGCCACGTAAAGCACTGTACATATTAAGAGTGACACTAACATGCCAATGGGCATATCGCGCTGCGGATTCTTTGCCTCTTGGGCCGTTGTTGACACGGCATCAAATCCAATATAAGCAAAGAAAATTACCGCAGCTCCAGTGAAAATACCGCTTATTCCAAAGTGACCATCGGCCGTTTCTGCTGGGATAAAGGGTGTCCAATTATCGGTGTTGATATATTGAATTCCAAACCCGATAAATAGAAGAATAACTGCTAATTTTACAATTACCATGGAGTTGTTAAATTTGGCCGACTCTTTTACCCCAACGACTAACAGGGTCGTAACCAGAAGTATAATGACCATGGCTGGAAAATTAAAATAGGCACCCGAAAGATCCCAAGAGTGGTTAGCAATATCGTAGGTAAATGGAGATTGAGAGAGAGAGTCGGGGATAATGATTTTAAACTCTTTCAAAAAACTGACAAAATATCCTGACCACCCCACGGCAACAGTACTACTGGCAAAGAGATATTCGAGTATTAGATCCCATCCAATTATCCACGCAATAAACTCACCAAGTGTAGCATACGAGTAAGTGTAGGCACTTCCCGCAATTGGAATCATCGAGGCAAACTCAGAATAGCAAAGGCCTGCAAAAACACAACCTAATCCTGATAGCAGAAATGAGAATACCACTGCGGGTCCTGCGTAAAGTGCAGCAGCAGTACCAGTTAATACAAAAATTCCTGTGCCAATAATGGCTCCAACACCTAAGCTTACGAGGTTAAATGCCGAGAGGGCTCGTTTTAATTTGCTATCGTGACCATCTGAGAGTAGAAGGTCTATCGATTTTCTTCTGAATAAATTCTTTATAATATCTCGACCATCGGAGATAAGTCGTTCAATAAATTTGCTTCTAAATAAATTCGTTATCATCATTTTAGTCTCATTTTTAGGGCACTAAAGTAGATAAAAAACTAAAATATTTTTTATTGCTCACCCTATTTCGTATTCATTTTCTCATATTTTGATCTTAATTTGATTTTATATCCTCAATTTGTAATATTATTGTAACTTATTCTATTTTTTTAAGTTGATGAAAACGAGTACCTTCTTTCTGTTTCTGATTTTTAGTTGTTGGTCAACGGCAATGGCAATTACCCCCCCAGTCGATCAAAGTGTAGCAGATTCGGTTGCGATAAATCAATCTTTTTATCAATTTAAACCCAAACAACTAATAGTACCCTCTTCCTTGATTCTTGCGGGTTCTATTGGGCTGATGACCAACAATGAGAATTGGCTCGATCATCGAATACAGCAAAAGGTTGTAAATGAATGGAATACGCCATTTAAAAGCTATTCGGTTGATAATTATCTGCTTGCAGTACCCGCTCTATCAGTATATGGATTAAATCTGATTGGAATTAAGGGGAAGCATCAATTTATGGATAGAACGCTTATCTTAGGTATTTCTACTGTTGCATCGCTTGGATTTGTAACTATTCTAAAACCTCTAACCTCTAATATGCGTCCCGATGATACGACCTACGACTCTTGGCCATCTGGACATACTACGTTGGCATTTGCAGGTGCCGAATTTATGCGAATGGAGTTCAAGGAGCGCTCGCCATGGTATGGTATTGCAGCTTATGGTGTGGCCACTTCGGTAGGTGTTTTGAGGGTCTATAATAATCGTCATTGGATTACAGACGTGGTAGCAGGTGCAGGTTTTGGTGTTTTAAGTACCAAAATGGCCTATTGGATTTTTCCATCTGTTAAGAGACTCTGTTTTAACAACTCTTCTTCAAAACCGCTCTCAAAAACCAATGTATCTATTTTGCCCTCCTATAATGGGGGTGTTGCTGGCTTTTATTTGGCTGCCACTTTTTAAAATTTACACCCCTAGAAGAATTTTCTTTTTGTTATATGTTTTGTAGATAGGAAAAATAACTATCTTTAAACATATCGATCGCTCGATGGGTCATTCTTAGCATATGATTTGGTCGTCGAGTTTCAATTAGAATTCGAAGGAGCCATTAAAAACATCTTTTTAAAAATGAAGGATTTAGTCCCTGAAAATATAAAGGAGAATGCTTTGTTATCTTTTCTTTTCGAGGAGTCGTCTCAGCTATTGTTTTTAGTGAATAAATCTTTCCAAACAATCTTTACCAATAAACAGGTTGTATCTCTTCCTTTCGTAAATTTAGATTTATCTGAAAATCAGACTGTTTGTCAGTCTATTCGATGTGTAGATGTTAATTACAATAGCGCCTCAAATGGTTGCACCGAGTGTGTTATCAATAAGCTACTTTCAGCAACCTACGAAACGAAACGAAGCATTAAAAATATTCCATCAACAACAACAGTTATTTTAGGAAACAGCTTTATATCATGGAGTTATGAGCTTTCGGCAATCTATCTAGAGAGTGAGGATTTGGTTTTGCTTCAGTTTAATGATAAGGGAAACCTCTCTAATAATGTAGAAGAGGTGACTCGACGATATAATAGCTTAATAGGCTTCATTGAAGGGAGTTCGGATAGTATTTGGTCGCTTGATTCGAATTGCAATTTGGTTGTTTTTAACTCCAATATGCAGATTAAGTTTGAGCGGTTTTATGGGGTTCATTTTTCAATAGGTGAGAATTTTATCTATAAACTTCCGCCTCACATTCGAGAAACTTGGAGATTGCGAGTTGAACGTGCCATGAATGGTGAGCGCTTTTCGGCTGTTGATAATTTGATTTATCTTGATAATCAACAATATATTGATTTTTCATTTGCTCCTATTTATCAAAATGAATATGTGGTTGGAGTCTCGTGTTTGGCAAAAGATATCACTGGTCTTCGACGAAGTGAATTTGAAATAAAGAAAAATGTTGCCATTGCTCTCTCTCAAATAGAGAATAGTCATGATTTTATGTGGTCTATTGACCTGAATTTCAATGTTGTGCTTATTAATTCATTAATGAAGCAAAGTTTCAATCTTATCTTTGGTACCGAATTGGTGCAAGGGATGAATAGTTTGCAATTTTTGCCCGATGAGTTAAATGCCGTATGGCGTGAGAGGTATGAACGCAGTATGAATGGCGAACATTTTACAATTATTGACCATTTCAAACATCAAAATGTTCCAGAGTATTTTCGAATCACATTTACACCGATATTGATTGATCATCAAATTGTTGGAGTTTCTTGTGTGGCAACTGATATTACATCGCAAAAGCGAAGTGAATTGGAGATTAGACAGCAGGAGGCGTCGTTAAAAGCACTCATCGAGAATACGCAGGATAGCATCTGGTCTATTGATCAGAAGTTTACTTTGGTGAATACAAATAATGTTTTCAAAGAGTCGTTCAAATTAGCCTATAACCACAATTTGGAGGTTGGGGATATGATTTTGGCATTCATACCCAAAGAGTTGCGGTCAAACTGGCAACAACGCTATACTCAGGCGCTTATGGGTGAGCGCTTTTCTGTATTAGATGTTTTTCAATTTGGGTCGGTAAGCCTCTATTACGAAACCTCTTTTAATCCAATTCGAGTGGAGGAGCGAGTGGTGGGGGTATCTTGTTATTCGCGTGATGTTACACAGCTCTATCTTCAAGCGGCTAACTTAACAGCAATTCTAGAGAGTACGTCCGACGTTATTTGGTCGGTTGATTCGGCCTTCCACGTAACCTTTAGCAATACAAATTTCACACAATTTAGCTCAACTTTTTTTACCAAAAGAGCTTCCGATTTTGACTCTCCTAACGGTTTAGTTCCTCAGGAGTGGGTTAATTTGTATAGACGTGCTTTGCGTGGTGAACACTTCACGGTGGTTGAGTCTATCGAGTCGGCCGATCACGATTTTATTTACTACCAAATCTCTTTTAACCCAATTGAGGTGAAATCCGAAATTGTTGGGGTTGTCTGTTTTGCACACGATATTACGCCATTAAAGAGGAATGAAGCTTCGTTGTTTTTAAGTCAATCTAAATTGAATGAGGCTCAAGAGGTGGCAAAAATTGGTAGCTGGGATATGAATTACGAAACCAATAAAGGGTCATGGAGCGATGAACTTTATGAGATTTTGGGTCTTCCATCAGACTCCACAAACTCAACTCTCGATACGCTTTTTCAGATTATTGGGGATAAAAATGAGCAGAGTGAGTTTAAAAAAGGATATGCTGAGCATCTAATTCACAAAAAACCGTTTGAAGTTAATTGTACCATAATAACATCTAATAGTGTTGAAAAACATGTAGTTATTAGGTGTAAGAGTGAATTTAATACCGAAAGTGCCATCGTCTCCTCTGTGGGTACGATACAAGATGTTACAGAACAACGACATATAGAAATTGCCTTAAAAGAGGCTGTTGAGATGAAAACTAACCTCTTCTCGCTCATTGCACACGATTTACGCTCGCCATTTAATACCTTGTTAGGTTTTATGCAACTTTTAACTTCGGCTGCTGAGGAGCGTGATTATGAGGGTACTCTGCAATATAGTGGTATCATTCAATCCTCGGCCGAATCGGTGTTTTCATTACTAAATAATCTTTTAGATTGGTCCAATTCGCAATTGGGTCGGAATACTTTTTATCCCGAGTTGGTGGATGTTAATAGAATCATTAAGGAGGTGCATGAGCTTGTGCGAAACACCATGGAGAAAAAGGAGATTACGTTTGTTATTGACTCTCCGAGCGAACTCCATTTGCGATGCGATAAAAATATGATGAGTACTATTATTCGTAATCTCATTTCGAATGCCATAAAATTCTCCTATTCAAACGGATCAATAATTCTTAAAGTCGTTTTAAAAGAGAATTTATATCTGTTTAGTGTTTCCGATCAAGGGGTGGGTATGGATGCCGATCAAATCGCTTTAGCGCTTAACAATCGCCCTTATAGCTCTGATGGAACACATCATGAAAAAGGTACAGGCTTGGGACTTTTGCTATGTAAAGACTTTATTCTCCGACATGGAGGCGATATTTGGGTAGAGAGTCAAAAAGGAAAAGGATCAACCTTTTATGTTACCATCCCAATTTTAGCAGAATAGTCTTTTTTATTTGTTGAACTATTATTTTTTTATATCTTTGGCACAAATTCCTCTGAGGGGTTAATACACTTCCCCCTCCTTTTCATATCAATTGTTTCTAATTAATAATCATCCAATTACATGTCAATTAAGAACGACAAAGAGTCTCTCTTGCAAAAATCTTTTGATGAGATGGTTGCAATTGCATCGGCTCTAAATATTGAAAATCCACAATCTTTTAATTCCGAAAATTTAGTTGATAAGATTCTCGAAACAGAGGGTGTTAAAGAGAAGAAGGAGAAGAAACTCCGTCCTCGTTTACATTCGAAAGATGGAGGAGAGAGCAATGCGCCAAAAGCTGTTGAAAATAATGAGATTGAACAGGGCATTCTTCCAATTGATGTTGTTTCGCCAAGTCGTATTATTGAGCAGCCTATCCCGTCCAATGAAGGAGGGCAACCCAATAGAGTTGGACGTCCCAAGCGTGAAGATAAATCTCTTAAAACAAACGATCAGCAAAATATAGAGAAGCGACCTTATCAGAAACGCGATAAGAATGAGGGTGCTGTTAAACCGAATAGAGAATCTCGTGAATTCAAACCTCGTGCACCGCAGCAAAATGTGGTGAAAGATGAAGAGGGTGATGCAATGTTAAATACAACCTTTGAATTTACCGAAGATCCCCAACCTACCGAAACCAAGACCATTGCTCAGTTAGTGGGAGCCTCCATAGAGTTTGATGCCGAAGGTAATCCAATCATGAAGAGTGTGGAGCCCGAGGTGAAAGCTGAGGCCGTTGAGGGGGCTGAAAATGAGATGCCAGTAGTTGCCCCCTCACCTAGTCGTCCAGACCGCCCAGAGCGTCCAGACCGCCCAGATCGTACTCCACGCGAGCCTTTTCAAAAGCGTAATGAACCGCGTCGTGAAGAGCGCCAATACGATTTTGAAGGAATAGTGAAAGCTACAGGAGTACTTGAAATTACAGAGGGATATGGCTTTTTAAGATCTGCCGATTTTAACTATTTTCCTTCACCCGACGATATTTATGTATCACAATCACAAATAAAGCTTTTTGGATTAAAAACTGGTGATACAGTAGAAGGATTCATACGTCCTCCTCGTGAGAGTGAGAAATATTTTCCCCTCACTAAAATTTCATTAATAAATGGTCGCGATCCAGGATATGTGCGAGATAGAGTGCCATTCGACCATCTTTTACCAATTTTCCCTAACCAAAAATTTGATCTAACAACTGGCCATAGAGTTCCTCTTTCGGTTCGTGTTGTGGATATGTTTGCTCCAATTGGAAAGGGGCAACGTGGCTTAATCGTGGCTCAACCAAAAACTGGTAAAACAATGTTGCTTAAGGATATAGCTAATGCAATTGCGGCTAATCATCCCGAGGTGTATATGATAATTTTATTAATAGATGAACGTCCTGAGGAGGTAACCGATATGCAACGCAGTTGTAATGCCGAGGTTGTTTCATCTACGTTTGACGAGCCTGCTGAAAAGCACGTTAAAATTGCCAATATTGTCCTCGAAAAGGCGAAGCGAATGGTTGAATGTGGGCATGATGTTGTAATTTTGCTCGATTCTATAACGCGTTTGGCAAGAGCTTATAATACAGTCTCTCCAGCCTCTGGAAAAGTTCTATCGGGTGGGGTAGATGCAAATGCGCTTCACAAACCAAAACGATTCTTTGGGGCTGCTCGTAATATTGAGCATGGTGGTTCATTAACCATTTTAGCGACTGCATTAACCGAGACTGGTTCTAAGATGGATGAGGTGATTTTCGAAGAGTTTAAAGGTACAGGTAACATGGAACTTCAACTTGATCGTAAATTATCGAACAAACGAATATTCCCTGCTGTTGATGTTAACCTATCAAGCACTCGTCGAGATGATTTATTAATTGACCGTGAAAATATTAGTCGTAACTGGATTTTACGTAACTATCTGGCTGATATGACACCAGTTGAATCAATGACTTTCTTGGTTGAACGATTAGGAAGCGCCAAAACAAACGAGGAGTTTTATAACGAAATGAATAAAAATAGTTAGAAGGTTCTTATATGATATAAAAAAAGAGGCAATTGCCTCTTTTTTTATATCTAAATCGTGGAGTTTTAACTAAATGATCCTGAAATATACTCTTGAGTTAATTTCTCTTTTGGATTATTAAAGATCTCCTCAGTTGGGCCAAATTCTATAAGCTCTCCCATGTACATAAACGCTACATAATCAGCTATTCTTCGGGCTTGTCGGAGTGTGTGGGTTACTAAAATAATGGAGTAATCCTTTTTTAGCTCCACAAAAAGCTCTTCAACACGTCTAGACGCAATTGGATCGAGCGCCGAGGTTGCTTCATCTCCTAGTATGATCTCTGGACCAACAGCTAATCCACGAGCCAAACAGAGTCTCTGTTGCTGTCCAATACTAAGTCTTGTTGCCGGTGTTTTTAAACGATCTTTCACCTCGTCCCATAATCCAACAGAAGTAAGTTGAGTCTCCGCAATTTTGGCTAGTTCGCTCTTGTTTTTTATGCCATGAATACGTGCGCCATAAACAACGTTATCGAAAATAGACATCGGTAGAGGACATGGACGTTGAGCCAGAAGACCCATTTTTTTGCGAATATGAGTAACCTCTACATCTTTGTCGTAAAGGTTTTCATTGTCAACCAAAACTCTCCCTTCAACTCGCACTTCGGCCGAGTCGTCGTGCATGCGATTAAATGTGCGTAAAAGAGTCGTTTTGCCACATCCAGAAGGTCCAATAATACAAGTGATACTCTTGTCAGGAATCACCATTCTTACGTTTTTAAGAATGTGGTTGTCGTGAATGTAAACATTCAAATCTTCTACTACTATGTGAGTTTTAATGTCGTCTATATACATGGTAATTAAATCTGATTTAATTAGACTTTGTTTTTTGATAGTGTACGGCTCAAGAAGCGAGCTGCAAAACTTAATAATAAAATGATGATAGTCAAGATCAGCGCTGCAGCATATGCTCTATTTTGTACCTCTTCAACAGGGCTTCCAAGTTGAAAGAAAATTGCGAGTGGAAGAGTTGCCGCAGGTTGGCCTAAACTGTTTGGAATACTGTCTGTGTAACCTGCTGTGAATAAGACCGTAGCGGCATCGCCAATTCCTCTACCTATGGCAAGAAGGGTTGCCGTGCTAATTCCTGGTAATAATTGCTTAAAAAGTACTTTTAGTGTCTCGTAGTTTGTTGCTCCTAATGCTTTTGGTGCCTCAATTAGTGTTTTAGGAATAGTGCCAGCAACTTCATCAATGGCTCGAATCATCACGGGCAAAACAAGTAGTCCTATAGTTATGATACCTGCTAATAATGAGGTTTTTAATCCAAAAAATATCATCAATGTAAAACCAAAAGCTCCATATACGATGGATGGAATTCCAAAAAGAACATCAAATGTCAATCGTGCCATATTGGCAAATTTTGAACCTTTTTTCAGAGTGAAATTTAAATACATCACAACAGGAACGCTAATGATAAACGAAAAGGCGATAGCACCTGTAATCACGTAAAGTGAACCTAGGATAGCGTTAAGAATTCCACCCTCTTTGCCCAAATAGAAGCCTCCTGTTGGAATCTCAGAAATCATCGACCAAGTGAGTGATGGTAGCCCTTTACGCACAATTACGTAAAGAATATAGAGCAACATCGAAAGAATTAGTATGGTGGAGAGAATTCCGAGTGTTTTAAAGATCTTCTCTTCAATTTTTCTAATATTCATAAATGATTTTATTAGTGATAGCGTTTGTCTATTTCGGCTAATATCCAGCGCGATAGAGCGTTAAATATTACAATTATTAAAAAGAGCAAAAAGGCCGCAAGCATTAACGCCGATTCGTATTCGGGCATCGACATCATCTCTCCGTAATTATTGGCAATTAAAGCCGGAAGAGGGTAGCAAGCGTCAAACACACTCTTCGGAATTTCGGTGTAGTTACCCGCCACCATTAACACGGCAATGGTTTCGCCAAAAGCTCTTGAAATTGCAAGTACAATGGCTGCAACGATTCCAGGAAAGGCTTTCTTTAAAACTACTTTTTTGATGGTTTGCCATTTGGTGGCTCCAATTGAAAGAGAGGCTTCGCGCATCTCTTTAGGAACTGCATCAAAAACCTCAAGTAATATACTTACGATTAATGGTGTGATCATAACTGCCAAGACAACACCTGCTGCTAATACACTATATCCAGTAGAGAAATCTACAAAATGTGGAGCAAGCACTTCGCTTATCAATGGCACAATGGTGAGCGTACCCCAAACTCCATATATAACTGGTGGAATACCAGATAAAAGATCTATTACTGGATTGAAAAAGCGACGAATGGTTTTAGAGGCATATTCGCTAATATATATGGCCGACATCAAAGAAACTGGCAGTGCAAGAAAAATCGCAATCCCTGTAACATAAAGTGTACTAAGTATATAGGCTAAGAATCCAAATTCACCTTTAGATGGACGCCAGTTTGATGTTGTTAAAAGCTCCATTAAGCTCTTCTCTTTCAGTATTGGAAGTGATTTTACTAAAAGTCCTAGTCCAATAGAAAAAAGAATAAGTATGCAAATGATCGTCAATATGAGCATTGTGTGTTTTGCAATGCTATCTTTAAGGATGCGGTAACCTGCCATCTATTGTTTCGTTTTTTTATGTTTTTTTGTTGTTTCTCCTTTGATGGTTAGGCTATCTATTGTTTTTTTAAGTGACTCTTTTTCAACATTTACATACCCATTGCGCTTCACAAATTTTTGGCCATCGGTTAATACCCATTTGATGAATTCTGCTGCCACCCCTCCATCGGCAGGTGCCCCTTTAGTTACAAAGTAAAGCTCTCTTGAAGGGGGCGATGGATACTTGTTTTTTTCTATAGCATCGGTTAGTTGGTCTAAATCGCCGTAAAAATTCTCCTCTTTATCAATTTTGCCGTTTTCATTAATATCTAATGGTAAAACAGTTACGCCTGAGATTGGTTTTTTTGTTTTTAGATCATATACATAGGCAATATTGTTAAATCCAATGCCAATTTTGTCGCTTTTGATAGCTAAGGCCAAACCTGGATCGCCAAATACTCCATTCCCAAGTAGATCTTCCTGTTTTTTATTAGATCCAAGATATTTTGCCCACACTTCGGCAGCACCACAAGCGTCGGAGCGAGTGTAGAGGTGGAGTGGGGCACTTTTGTTTATTTTGAAAGCATCTTTAAAGGTCTTGGCTGTGCCATCAATCCAAAGGGCTTTTGCTCCGCTATTAGAAAGTCCTGTTGCCAAGATATCTGATAGAAATGGATTTCGAGAGGATATGGTTGCAACAACGGCATCTCTCGCCACGCCAATTTTATAAGCCCCTTTTGCTGTTTCGCTGTCGCTTATTTCTCGAGATACCATGGCTATGTCAACCATGTTGTTAAGCACATCTGTGATTCCTTTTCCTGCACCACCAGCCGATATATCGATCTTTACATCAGGGTTTTCCTTCTTAAACTCTTCGGCCCAAACAACGGCCATAGGGTAGAGTGCAAATGCACCAGATAGTGATATTTGACCCGAAATCTTCTTCTTTGCAAAGCCATTTGAACTTATTGCAACTATGAGAATTAAAAATAGAAGTCTTGAGATGTCTCTGTTTTTCATATATATATAATTATATTAACCATTTTGGTTTGACAAAAATAGAAGTTTAAATCTATTATGGTGCTAATTCCTGACTCTTTATTCATGCCAAACAAATATATTTCATATTTAATTGATATGTAATTTATAGTACAACCCTTTGATTTACTGTAATTTTTCAGAATCTTTTGATTCATGCGAATTCTATAGCTTTTTTTTTATTTTTGTACAGGTTTTTAAAATGTTATTTTTACATCTATGGTTGATCTTAAGTTGCTATTTCATAATTTTATGAAATATGGTGCTATTTTTGGAGCCTTAATCTCCGTAACGGCTTTGGGATTGTTCTTTTTTATCAATCCAGATGATTTTGGGCTGGGGCAAATACTATTTATTTATTTGCTGTTCTCAACACTTCCTTGGTTTGTGGGGCTTTATTATATTACTAAAGTTTATCGCGATAAGGAGTTAGGTGGTTACATTACAATGCCTGAGATACTGCAGTTTAGTCTCTTTGTTGGGTTCTTTGGCGGTGCAATTTATGTGTTCGGTAATTTACTTTTCTTGCAGCTGGTTGGATCAGATTTTCAGATTCGATTTTTCAACACACTCTCACTTAAAGTGGTCTCTTTTCTAGAGTTTGCTAAATCAAAGCAGTCAGAAATTGATGCAGTGATTTTGCAGTTTAATACAATCAAAGAGCAGGTTGCTAAAGGGATTGATGTGGTTGGAGTAATTATGGCAATCGTTCAATACTCCTTTAATGCATTTCTTTCAATGTTAATTTTTGGCTGGTTCATTCGAAAAGTTAAGCCACTATTCCCGAATGAAGATATTGAAAAGAGCGAGTTTTAATTGTTTTTGCATTGTACCATCAAAAAAATAGTATGAATTTATCAATAGTTATCCCTCTTTACAATGAGGAGGAGTCTTTACCTGAGTTGCTCGCTCTTATTGAAGAGGTTGTCAATTCAATGGCAATTTCATATGAAGTTATTTTAGTGGATGATGGTAGTCGTGACAACTCATGGGGTGTTGTTGAGATGCTCTCAAAAAAGAATAGTACGATCAAGGGGGTGCAATTTCGACGAAATTATGGTAAATCGGCTGCCTTATATAGCGGATTTGCTAAAGCGCAAGGAGAGGTTGTTATTACGATGGATGCGGATTTGCAAGACAATCCTAGCGAAATACCTGAACTTTATCGAATGATTAAAGAGGAGGGTTTTGATTTAGTTTCGGGGTGGAAGAAACAGCGTTTTGATCCGCTTTCAAAAACAATCCCCACTAAGTTATATAACGCCTCAGTGCGAGCTCTAAGTGGTATAAAATTGCATGATTTTAACTGCGGCCTAAAAGCATACAAGCGTGATGTGATTAAGAGTATCGAAGTTTATGGCGAGATGCATCGATATATTCCTTACATGGCCAAAAAGGCTGGATTTACGAAGATTGGCGAAAAAGTAGTCATACATCAGAAACGTAAATATGGTGTTACTAAGTTTGGGATGGAACGATTCATTAATGGGCCTCTGGATTTACTGAGTATTATGTTTATCTCGATGTTTGGTAAGCGCCCAATGCACTTTTTTGGCTCCCTCGGGTTACTCATGTTTTTGGTTGGCTTTTTGGCATCTAGTGCAATGGGGGCACACAAACTCTACATGGTATATAACAACTTAAGAGCACCTCTAATAACCACAAATCCATTGTTTTATGTAGCATTGGTTGCCATGATTCTAGGAACACAGCTTTTTTTGGCTGGTTTTTTAGGCGAACTTATTTCCCGAAATTCCACGGATAGAAATAGATACGATATCTCGAATGAGATTTAGTCCCTTCAGTTTTGTTATGCGATCATAAACTTTTCTAATTGAAAAGTGGCTCTCTTTTTTTAATTTTTCTGTTGCGTGTCTTTTAATATTGTGCTATCTTTGCACGTTTTTTAAGTGAAACATTTTTAATGATGATAAAGATTACATTTCCTGATAGTAGTGTTCGTGAGTTCGAGGCTGGGGTTACTGGTCTTGATATTGCTAGAAGCCTGAGTCCGCAATTAGCCAAAGATATTTTGGCTGTAACGGTTAACGATCAAGTGTGGGATTCGACGCGACCTATTCAGTCTGATGCATCAATACGCTTACATAAGTGGGATGACGAGGAGGGAAAACATGCGTTTTGGCACTCCTCTGCGCACCTTTTAGCCGAAGCAGTTCAGGCTCTTTATCCTAAGAGCAAGTTTGGTATAGGTCCTGCTATTGAAAATGGTTTTTATTACGATATAGATTTTGGTGATGAGACCATCAAGGATGCCGATTTGCCTAAGATTGAACAAAAAATGATTGAGTTGGCTCGCCAGAAAAACGAGTACGTTCGTACCGAAATTTCAAAGGAGGAGTCGCTTAAAATGTTTGCTTCAAAAGATGAGAATTATAAAGTTGAACTCATTTCCGACTTAACGGATGGTTCGATAACTCTTTATAAGCAAGGTAACTTTACCGATTTGTGTAGAGGCCCTCACTTGCCTAATACTGAGAATATTAAGGCTGTTAAACTTTTAAGTGTTGCTGGTGCTTATTGGCGAGGTGATGAAAAGCGTAAGCAGTTGACCCGTATTTATGGTGTGACTTTTCCTAAGCAAAAGCTTTTAGAAGAGTATCTGGTGCTTTTAGAGGAGGCGCAAAAACGTGATCATCGCAAGCTTGGAAAAGAGCTCGAGTTGTTTATGTTTTCACAAAAAGTGGGTATGGGTTTACCAATGTGGTTGCCTAAGGGAGCTAAACTTCGCGATCGTTTGGAGCGCTTCTTAAAGCAAGTACAAGTGGAGTATGGTTACGAGCAAGTAATTACGCCGCACATTGGAAACAAGGAGTTGTATATGACCTCAGGTCACTATGCAAAATATGGTAAAGATTCGTTTCAGCCCATTAATACACCAGCTGAGGGTGAAGAGTTTCTGCTTAAACCAATGAATTGTCCGCATCATTGTGAAATATATAAGTTTAAACCTCGTTCATACAAAGATTTACCTCTTCGTTATGCCGAGTTTGGAACAGTTTATCGTTATGAACAAAGCGGTGAGTTGCACGGTTTAACTCGTGTTAGAGGGTTTACTCAAGACGATGCACATCTTTTCTGTCGTCCAGATCAGATTAAAGATGAATTTAAGAAGGTAATAGATATTATTTTGTATATCTTTAAAACTCTTGATTTTAAGGATTTTACTGCACAAATATCTTTGAGAGATCCTAACAATGCTGAAAAGTATATTGGATCAGATGAGAACTGGGAGAGAGCTGAAAGTGCTATAATTGAGGCATGTGCTGAAAAAGGGTTGAAAACAACTACTGAATTAGGAGAAGCTGCTTTTTATGGTCCAAAGCTTGACTTTATGGTAAGAGATGCTATTGGAAGAAAATGGCAATTAGGAACCATACAAGTAGATTACAATTTGCCTGAACGTTTTGAATTGGAGTATGTTGGAAGCGATAACTTAAAACATCGTCCAGTTATGATTCACCGAGCACCTTTTGGTTCGATGGAGCGTTTTGTGGCTGTTTTGATCGAACATACAGCTGGTAAATTTCCGTTATGGTTAACACCTGAGCAAGCGATTATATTACCAATTAGCGAAAAATATAATAATTATGCTCAAAATGTTTTAAATATTCTGAAAAAGTACGATATTCGTGCCGAAATTGACGAGCGTAATGAGAAGATAGGCAAGAAGATACGCGATAACGAGATGAAACGTGTACCTTATCTGCTCATTGTGGGCGAAAAAGAGGAAGAACTTGGTGAAGTGGCCGTGCGTAAACAAGGCGACGGAGACAAAGGGACTATGACAATAGAGGGCTTTGCAAAATTCATTAATGAGGAGGTTGCAAATATGCTTTCAGAGATTAAGAGTGAGAATTAGTAACAACATATTTTTAGGAGGATACAGCTATAATTAGTCCAAGAAGAGGTCCAATGGTTAGTAAAGATGCGCCAAAGGAGAGAATTAATAATCAAATACGCGTTCCAATGGTTCGTGTAGGTGGTTCAAATATTGAAAATCCGGGAATATACCCAATTGCAGAGGCATTAAAAATGGCTGATGAGTTGGATTTAGACCTAGTTGAGATTTCTCCAAATGCAGAGCCACCAGTTTGTTTGATTGTTGATTTTAGCAAATATCTTTTCGACAAGAAACGTAAGTCAAAGGAGTTAAAGTCTAAATCGGTTCAAACCGAGATCAAAGAGTTACGCTTTGGACCCAACACCGATGACCATGATTATAATTTCAAGTTAAATCATGCCATTAAGTTTTTAACTGCAGGCTCAAAAGTTAAGGCAACAGTTCTATTTTCGGGTAGAGCGATTGTATTTAAAGACCAAGGTGAGATTTTGTTGTTGCGTTTTGCCAATGATTTGGAAGAGGTTGGTAAAGTTGACCAGATGCCAAAGCTTGAAGGACGACGCATGACTCTTTTTGTATCTCCTAAGAAGAAAAAGTAGTATCCATTAATTAAATACGATAGATAAAATGCCAAAGATGAAAACGAATTCCGGGGCGAAGAAAAGATTCACCATCACCGGATCAGGAAAAATCAAAAGGAAGCACGCTTTTAAAAGTCACATTTTGACAAAAAAGTCGACCAAAAGAAAGAGAAATCTAACTTATGCTGGTTTAGTTAGCCCTGCTGATGAGAACAACGTTAAGTTAATGCTTAACATGAAGTAGTCCTTTAAGGATACTTTAGAATTATTGTTAAACCGAGTGTTATAGCTTTAAGATCCAATAAGGGACGCTAACATTCTAAAATTTAAAAAATGCCAAGATCAGTAAACGCTGTCGCTTCGAGAGCAAGAAGAAAAAAAGTATTAAAAGCCACTCGTGGTTACTTCGGAAGAAGAAAAAATGTTTGGACGGTTGCAAAGAATACCTACGAAAAGGGTATGGGTTATGCGTATCGTGACAGAAAGAAGAAAAAAGGTTTATTCCGTGCGCTTTGGATTCAACGTATTAATGCCGCTGCACGTTTAGAAGGTGTTTCATATTCTAAACTTATCGGTTTAATGGCTAAGCAAAATATCGAAATCAATCGTAAAGTTTTAGCTGATTTAGCAGTAAATCATAACGATGCTTTTAAAGCGGTTGTGAAACTTGCAATGCAAGCTGGAAAATAATTAAGATATTTTCATTTTATTGAAAGGAGACCATGTTTTGGTCTCCTTTTTTTTATCTTTGTCGCACTTAACGTTTTAACAAGAAAATAGATGAAAATTGCATTAGTTGGGTATGGAAAAATGGGGCGCGAAATTGAGCGAATTGCCCTTGAGCGTGGTCATACCATTGTTGCTCGTATCGATGTGAGTAGTGAAGATACGTTTGAATCTGCGGCTTTTAAATCGGCAGACGTGGCTATAGAATTTACCGTGCCTCATGTGGCTTACGATAATTATAAGAAGTGTTTTGCGGCTAATGTTCCTGTGGTTTCAGGTACAACAGGCTGGTTAGATAAGTTACCTGAGATAAAAAAGGCGTGTGCTGAAAATGGTCAGACTTTTTTTTATGCTTCAAACTTCAGTCTGGGAGTAAATATTTTTTTTGCGGTTAATAGCTATTTGGCAAAGTTGATGTCGGGACGCGAAGGTTATAAGGCGTCAATGGTGGAGGTTCATCATACTCAAAAGCTGGACGCACCAAGTGGAACAGCAATTACTCTTGCAGAAGGTATTATTGAGAATAATAGTGCTGTTTCTGAGTGGGTATTGGGTGAGTCTCAGTCTGATAGTCAGTTGCCAATAGAAGCCGTGCGTGAAGGGGCAGTGCCAGGGATACATACCATTAAATATGAATCGGCGGTGGATGAGATTGTGATTCATCATAGTGCAAAATCTCGTGAAGGATTTGCGCTTGGTGCTGTTTTGGCGGCTGAATTTACTAAAACGAATAAGGGGTTTTTAGGAATGAATGATTTACTTCAACTGAAATAATTTTCTGCTTTAATACGATTTAAACGATGTTTGCGTTTAAATAGATTTACATTCAAATAGTTTTTGTACTTAAGAGATTATAATGAAGAAATATTTTGACTTTCCACAGAAAACTTGGATAAGGGGTGGTGCAGCACTAATTGTTGCCTTAGCGATGGTTATTTGGATTGGTAACTATTGGTTACTCCTAGGTTTACCTATTGTTTTTGATATCTATTTTACCAAAAAGGTGCCTTGGGAGTTTTGGAAGAACACAAAGGATGGTAAACCTTTAACGGGTGTAGCTAGTTGGATAGACGCCATTTTGTTTGCATTGGTTGCTGTTTATTTCATCAATCTCTTCTTCTTTCAAAACTATAAGATTCCAACATCATCTTTAGAGAAATCGTTATTAGTTGGAGATCATCTTTTTGTAAGTAAGATGAGCTATGGCCCACGTATGCCCAATACTCCAATAGGATTTCCATTAGTTCAAAATACTTTTCCCATAACTAATACAAAATCTTATTTTGAGTGGCCTAATTGGGATTATAAGAGATTAGCTGGTTTTGGAGACGTTAAGAGGGGCGATATTGTTGTATTTAACTTTCCAGCTGGAGATACGGTGGCATTTAATGTGCCAAATCCCGATTTCTATTCGATAATATTAGGAGAGGGTAGTAATTATCTAAATCAGAACCCGAATTTGGCTTTTGGTAAGAAGTTTACCAATGAGTTTGAGGTTAAGCAATTTGTGAGTGGATTAGGACGTGAAGTTGTAAAGCGAAATAGTAATTTCTATGGTGAAGTCGTGTACCGCCCTGTTGATCGTAGAGATAATTATGTGAAGCGTTGTGTTGCATTGCCTGGGGATACATTTGAAATTCGCGATAATCAGATTTTGATTGATGGAAAGGCAGTTAATAAGCCTAAATATCTGCAACACTACTATAGCGTAATTACAGATGGAACACCGCTAAATTCTGATTTTTTGGATCGTATCGAGATGTCTCAGGCAGATCGAGATGGGATTGGATATGAACCAAATTATACACTGGCTCTAACCCAAGAGAAGGTTGATATGATTAAACAGATGTCATTTATCAAGAGTGTTACCTTGGTTACGACACCTCGTGATTCATCTGGTTCTCCAAGTGTGTTTCCGCAGAGTCGTTCATATCCTTGGAGTAGAGATAATTATGGGCCACTGTGGGTGCCAAAAGCTGGGGCTACTGTAACACTCGATATGAAGAATATCATGCTTTATGATCGCATAATTACGGCCTATGAAGGCAACAAGTTGGAAGTAAAAAATGGTGTCATCTTCATTAACGGAAAAGAGACAACAAGTTATACCTTTAAAATGAATTACTATTTTATGTTGGGTGATAATAGACACCAATCGGCAGATAGTAGATATTGGGGTTTTGTGCCAGAAGATCATATTGTTGGAAAACCAATATTGGTGTGGTTATCGTTAGATGCTGATAAGTCTTTCCCTTTTAATATTCGTTGGGATCGCTTTTTTACTTTTGTTAAAACAGAATAGTATAGTATAAACTAATATTGCCTTATTCCTTGTGAGAGGAGTAAGGCATTTTTATTGGTATAGATGGATAAATTTAATCGTTCAAGAATTCTTATTGTTATCTTATCTCTTCTTAGTCTTACAGTCGCTCTTTTAAATGAGTCGTATGTGCTAATTGGAGTTTCTATAGTAGCGCTCTTATCTTTAAAATTTAGCTTTATTTCAACCATTGTTGGAATTCTTAGAGCAAAGGCAAATAGAGTCCTATTCAAGGCTTTTGAGTGGATTGTGGCTCTAGTCTTGTCTGCACTTGTTATTCAAAATGTATTCGCCCTCTTTTTTGAGATTTATACTGTTCCTTCGGTATCGATGTCACCCAATTTGGGCAGAGGTGATGTGGTTGTTGTATCGAAATCTGTTATTGGTGCAAGATTATTTGAAGAGAGTGCATCAATGTGTATTCGAATTGGTGGTTTTGGCTCACTCAAGCGAGGTGATATTATAGCATTTAACTATCCTGAAGGAGATAGCTGTTTTGTCGATAATGGTCAGGATAACTACCTCTATATTCGTCGATTACGAGGAAATGAAATTGCTAAATCGCGAAGGCTTAAGTATCAGTCTGTTTCAGATAGGGCTAGGTATTTAAAACGCATCGTTGGGTTAGCTGGTGATACGATCTCTTTAAGAAGAGGTGACCTGCATGTAAATGGATCAGCTGTTGAGGTAGCGCCTTCTGTTTTGCGTGTTTATGAGTTCGATTCAATAAAAGATTATAGAATTCTTAATCAGCTTTCTGGTTGTAATATTGTTTATAATAACGGAAAGGCATTTGTCGATTTGCCATTTCCATATAATTTTTCGTCGCTTGGAATTGATACGCTCCTAACTCCCAATGTATTACATGCAGCGTTGCCCGATAAATTGGTTTTTCCATTTACAACCGAAATTTACCATTTTAACGCAGACAATATTGGGTCCATAGTAGTACCTAAAAAGGGGCAAGTTGTTGACGTTAATAGTTATACTCTACCATTTTATAAGCGAATAATCTCTGTTTATGAAGATAATCTGTTAGTTGAGCGAGATGGTCGTATATATATTAATGGAACACTTACAACAAAGTATGAGATTCAACAAGATTATTATTGGGTGATGGGTGATAATCGAGGGCACTCATTTGATAGTCGCTATTGGGGTTTTGTTCCGTCAAATCACATTATTGGTGTTGCCTCGTTTGTTCTAGAGAGAAGGGATGAAAAGGGTTTAAAGCGCTCTTTCTTAAATAGTTTACAATAGATTTAAATGGAACACAAAAATTGTCTATTAACAACACTTTATTTGCCATCTGTGGCAGTAATGAGATCAATAGCTCATTATAGCGATTTGATGATTGATGGAGTAGAGCATTATCAAAAACAAAGCTTTAGAAACAGAGCCCATATTGTAGGCGCAAACGGTATTCAGGCACTTACAATTCCCATTGTAAATGGTCATAGTCTTGGAATTCGTATTAAAGATGCTAAGATTGCCTACGATACAAGATGGCAACAAGTGCATTGGCGATCGATTGTCTCGGCTTACAAATCCTCACCTTTTTTTGAGTATTACGAAGATGAATTTGCCCCATTTTATCATAATAGGTATGTATTTTTATTCGACTATAATAGAGATTTATTGGCAATCATTTTAAAACTTATTGATTTTTCGACCTCAAAGCAAGTTGTGGATTTTACTACATTTGATTGTGAGTTTGATGATTTGAGAAGTTTTGCTGAGAGCAAAAAGGAGGCTGATACATATTCACAAACACCCTACTGGCAGGTTTTTCAGAATCGTTTTGGATTTACTGCAAATTTGTCGGTTTTAGATCTATTATTTAATTTGGGTCCAGAATCGTATCTCTATCTTGAGAATTGGAGTAAGAATATAAAAAGAGACTAGCCACCCTTTTGAAATAGGATGGCTAGTGAAATGTGAAAAATTGTCTTCACATCAATATGTAAATAAATTACCCTTCAATTTTCTTTGCCTGATCGGTTTCGATGTTTAGAACCTGCACTTGCGGAGGAAGCAATTTGTAGAGTACAGGAGTAACAATTCTAGATAATATTGTTGAGCTTATTAAACCTCCGATAATAACAATTGCTAATGGAGAAATTAATGGGTTTGATGATATCGCAATAGGAAGCAGTCCGAAAATTGCGGTGAGTGTTGTTAGAACAATTGGAAGAAATCTAATCTCGCCAGCTTCTCGGATGGCAAATTCTAATGATTTCCCTTCGGCTCTTAGTTGATTGGTGAAATCGACTAAGAGAATGGAGTTTTTCACTTCGATACCAGCAAGAGCTATTAGTCCGATGTTTGCAACAAATGACATCGAATTATTGGTAAGTGCTAATGCCACAAGTGCACCTATAATTCCAAGCGGTATTACAGATAGTACTATTAATGTACTTTTAAATGTCTTGAATTCAAGTATGAGTATGGCAAGGAAAAGGAAGATTGTTATTATAATTACCGTTCCAAATCCTCCAAATGACTCTTCCCTTGACTCTAATTCACCTCCCATTTTGTAATTGTAGCCTTGAGGAAGTTTTAATTGTTCCATCTTTTTAACTACAACATTATTAACTTGAACGTTAAGAAATCCTTTTTGAACAAAGGCAGACACTGAGGTCATGCGTGTTTTGTTTTGATGTCTTATTGATACCGGGGATGATTCAAGTTCAAGTGTTGCAATTTGTTTTATTGGGATTGATTTACCTTGATAGTTGTTAATGTGTAAGTTGTCGAATATATCAAGTGTTGCTTGTTCGCCTTTAGGAGCTGTGATGATTAGTTCAAAATCATCGTCATTGTCTGTTGAGATGTTCCCCATATTGAGTCCAGCTACCACCATTCTAATATTACGGTAGATATCGGAACTCATTATTCCATACATTTGAGCCTTTTCTTTGTTGATCTTTACTCTCAAATCCGTTTTTTTGTTAGATAACGGATTGTCGATATACATTGTGCCTTCGGTATTTTTGAGCATTGTTTGTACTCGATCAGCTAAAACGCTTAAGGTATCAAGATTTTCTCCGTATAATTTGACTTCAACAGGAGCAAGAATAGATGGTCCCTGTTCGAAGTTTTTCACTTCAATTTTAACGCCATCAAACTTTTTAAATTTAATACGTAATGCATCAATTACCTCCATTTTTTTTGTAGAAGAGGTGTTTTCATCAAGTTGAACAAATATTTGTGCGTAATCCGTTCTCTCATTCTCTTGCATTTGGTTATAGTAAATCATTGGATTCCCTTTTCCAACATTGGTTGAGAAATATTTGATATCTGGCATCTCATGCAGCACGTTTTCGATATCTAATGCAATTTTATTTGTATGTGTTAAATTAGATTGCAGTGGTGTTACAACGTTAATTAGAAATTGAGGTTTTTCAGATGGAGGAAATAGGCTAAAACCTACTATTGGAATTAGCATTAGAGAGCCAATAAATAGCAAAACGGCTATACCAATTGATATAATTGGTTTTCTTAGCGATTTGTCAAGTACTGGTGCATAGACTTTATTGATAGAATTTTTTAGAAATCTAAAAAGGAGTTTCCCTTCATTGTCTTTAGCGTATTTTTTATGAAGTAGGATATTACAGAAGAAAGGAATAACTGTAAATGCCACAATTAATGATGCAAAAACCGTGGTTACAACAGCCATTGGAAGGCTTCTGATAAAATCGCCTGAGGCTTCAGGCATAAGGATTAAGGGGAAAAATGCGATCATCAGTGTTGCTGTACAACCAATAACTGCCACTCCAATTTGTTTAGTCCCTTGAATGGTCGTTTCCAGACGGGTATATCCATCTCGCATCCAGCGTTCAATATTTTCGACTACCACAATACTGTCTTCGACCAATAGCCCTAATGCCACTACAAAACCAACGATGCTTAATTGATTAAGGTTAAATCCTAAATAGTGCAGAAGTGTAACACCAATAAGTAGGGATAGAGGAATTGATATCATTACCACAGAAGCAGCTCTAATACCCAGTGGAAGAAGTGTTATTGAAACAAGTAGAATTGCAATTAAAAAGTCAATTCCAAGCCCTTCGATTCTTTTGTTGACGTTGTCTGCTTGATCAAAGTTTTGAATTACTTGGATATTTTCGGGAAGAGATTTTGCAAAATTTTCTATGACAGGTTTGTAATTAGCTTGTGTATTTGTAATGTTAAATCCTGTTTTTTGGGCGGCAGTTACAAAAATACATCTATGTCCATTAAGTCTGGTAATTAAGAATGCTTGTATCCAAGTTTATTTTTTCTTAATTAATGGATATAGTTAATTGTAGTTTATTAATTTAAGCAACAAAAGCCACCTAAATTTCTCATTTAGACGGCTTTCGATTGTTTTTGATTCTGTGTTCGTGGAGCTGGAGGGGATCGAACATAATCTGATTACCAATTGGTTACAGAGGCGTGAATCCTTTTATACCCCCAAAAATACAC
>JAGPHP010000123.1 GCA_018055415.1 Breznakibacter sp.
TTAGCTTTTTTGGTAAGTCGTTTCGAAGCACATCCTCCCGCTAGAAGCAAGACGATTGACAATAGAGCAACAATGAAATAATTTATACGCATGGTCTGTTTTGTGAGAATATCAGGAATAAAGAGGTTTAGACCACTTCATCATTAATGAATAGGCTAAGATATTATTTTTACACTAAATCGCCACTCAAAATTTATTCCAAATACAGGACAAACGCATTAAAACAAGAAGTAACTTATTAATAACATCATTTACTCCATAGGAGTATTCTGTGAATAACAACCAGTTTTACTGGGGGGTTTGACGAATCTATCAGGACACAACTCTGTAGGAGTTGACCAACCAAAATACAAGGCAACTCCTACAGAGTTGTAGCTTTTATTTCAGAAACCCCCAGTGAAACTGGGGGTTATTATAAGATTACTCCTACGGAGTATAAATCTTTATAGTATTCACAATCCACCTCCGTTATCTCCGTTAATCTTCGATTGGAGGGATTAGGTGAGATCAAATAAGCTATTCCCAATATTGATAAAAATCATTCGCTATTTTTCATTAATTTTTCACTTTTATCTAGGCATATAACTTTAATAGTAATAATTTTGCGCCATGCATTTACGACAAGACTCTTTTAAACATATTGGGTTACGCAAACGGATGATTGAGACCATTAAATCTCAGGGCATCAGCAATTTATCTGTACTAGATGCACTCGCCAAAATACCTCGTCATCTATTTGTTGATATCACCCTCGAAGAGATGGCTTACCAAGACAAAGCCCTTCCAATTGGCGAAAATCAAACTATTTCAGCGCCTTCCATGGTGGCACTTCAAACGTCGCTTCTCAACATCGAAGCAGGCGATAAGGTTTTAGAAGTAGGCACAGGCTCGGGTTATCAGGCGGCAGTATTAATAACCTTAGGAGCCAATTTATACTCCATCGAACGCCAAAAACCGCTCTTCACAAAAACATCGGCGCTCCTTAAAAAGCTCAATTATCAAGGCCACTTCTATTTTGGCGATGGATTTGAAGGCATACCCGCCGAAGCTCCTTTTGATAAAATAGTCTTAACCGCTGGCGCACCATCTATCCCCGAATCACTTTTAAATCAGCTTAAAGTGGGCGGTATTATGATAGCCCCCATCGGAGTAAACAACAAAATGCAAATAGTAAAGGTGTTGAAAGATGCCCCTAATCACCATCAGGTAGAATATCTCAACAACTGTGTGTTTGTGCCCATGTTGAGTGGCGTGGTGGATAAATAAAAGTAATTTATGAAAGTTGAAACCCTTGTTTTTAGCCCTTTTCAGGAGAATACCTATATTGTTCACGACGAAACGGGTAGTTGCGTAGTTATTGACCCCGGAATGCTCGACAGTAGCGAAAAAAGCTATTTCGATGAAATTATAAAACGTTTCAACCTAAAAATCGAGATGGTCATCAACACCCATTGCCACCTCGACCATATTTTCGGAGCTAAATATGTGGTAGATACCTACAACGTCCCATTTTTGTGCCATACCGATGACATCTTCCTTATCGCTCAGGCTAAAAGTCACGGGCAAATGTATGGCCTACCCTTCAATGATGAGCCTGTTGCCGTTTCAAAAACATTTAACCATGGTGAAATAATCACTTTTGGAAACTCATCGTTTGAAGTACTGCACATACCAGGACATTCGCCAGGTGGTGTGGCCTTCTACTCAAAAAAAGATAGCTTAGCCATTGTAGGAGATATCCTTTTCCGTCGCAGTATTGGTCGCAGCGATTTACCGGGAGGTAACCACGAGCAGTTGATTGATGGCATACAAGCACATCTACTCACTTTACCCGACGACACCAAAATATATAGCGGTCACGGCGTCTCTACCACCATTGGCGAAGAGCGCGTAAGCAACCCATTTTTAGTTTAATTAGAGATCAAAAAATTATTAAGATATAGTATTATGGCAGTTGAAAATTTTGTAGACAGACACATTGGTCCTCGCGATCACGAAATTGAGGCAATGCTCAAAAAAATTGGCGTAAGTTCAGTAGATGAGCTTATTAATCAAGTGGTTCCTGCGGATATCCGTATCAACGAGCCCCTTAAAATTGAGGGCGGATTGACCGAACGTCAGTACTACCGCAAAATCATCAACATAGCTGCCAAAAACAAAGTTTACAACACCTACATTGGTATGGGTTACTACGACACCATTACGCCAGCCGTAATTCTTCGTAACGTACTCGAAAACCCAAGTTGGTACACCTCATACACCCCATATCAGGCCGAGATTTCACAAGGTCGTTTGGAGGCGCTTTTGAACTTCCAGACCGTTATTTGCGACCTTACCTCTATGGAGATTGCAAACGCATCGCTTTTGGATGAAGCCACTGCCGCTGCCGAAGCAATGTTTATGATGTTTAACGATCGTTCGCGCGAGCAGGTTAAAGCCAACGTGAATAAGATTTTTATCGACAACAGCGTTTGGCCTCAAACCAAATCGGTTATCGAAACGCGCGCAAATCCTATTGGTATCGAAATTACCTATGGCGATTTCAAAGAGTTTAACATCACCAACGAATATTTTGGAGCTATCATTCAATATCCAAATGCCGATGGCGAAATCATCGATTACAAATCGTTTACCGACAAAGTTCACGCAGCAGGAGCAGTTATTGCGGTGGCTGCCGATCTGTTAAGTCTTGCCCTTTTAACCCCTCCGGGCGAATGGGGTGCCGATATTGTTTTCGGAACCTCACAACGTTTTGGTATTCCAATGGGCTTTGGCGGACCACATGCAGCCTATTTTGCCTCACGCGAATCGATGAAACGCATCATGCCAGGTCGTATTATTGGCGTTACAGTTGATGCTAACGGCAAACGTGCACTCCGCATGGCGCTTCAAACACGCGAGCAACATATCAAACGAGAAAAAGCAACCTCAAACATCTGTACCTCGCAAGCCCTTTTGGCAAACATGGCTAGCTTTTATGCCGTTTATCATGGTGCCGAAGGGTTAAAACGTATTGCAGGTCAAATTCATAACATAGCATCCCTTCTTACCGCCGAAATTGAAAAACTAGGCTATAAGCAACTCAACGCAAACTATTTCGATACCATCCGTTTTAAACTCCCTCAAGGTGTTTCTATTAAAGATATCGAGCGTTACGCCCTTAATTTAGAGATGAACTTCCGCTATTTCGATAACGGACAGGTAGGTTTAAGCATCGACGAAACCACAAACCTTGAAGATGTAAACTGGATTATCGAAGTGTTTGCCAAAGCAGCATGGGAGCCATTTGTGCCTCAAACACAAATCCCGGAAGTTAATACTATTGGTAAAAACTACCTTCGCACCTCGCCATTTCTTACCAACGAGGTGTTTAAAAAGTACCGTTCCGAGACCGATATGGTGCGTTACATCAAAATGCTCGAGCGCAAAGATATCTCATTAACACACTCCATGATATCGCTTGGCTCGTGCACCATGAAGCTCAATGCCGCTACCGAAATGCTTCCACTAAGCTGGATTCAATTTGGAGGCATCCACCCATTTGTGCCGCTCGATCAGGCCGAAGGATACATGCAGTTGTTCGAAGAGCTTCGTCGCGATTTAGCCGAAATCACTGGCTTTGCCGACGTATCGCTTCAACCAAACTCAGGTGCTGCGGGCGAGTATGCCGGCTTAATGGTTATTCGTGCCTATCAAAAAGCGCAAGGGCAAGGGCATCGCGATGTAACCCTTATCCCACAATCGGCACACGGAACCAACCCTGCAAGTGCCGTTTTAGCAGGTCTTAAAGTGGTGGTGGTAGCTTGCGATGCCAAAGGAAACATCGACGTGGCCGATCTTAAAGCCAAAGCCGAACTTCATAAAGATAACCTCTCGTGCCTTATGGTTACCTACCCATCAACCCACGGGGTTTTTGAAAAGGGCATCAAAGAGGTGTGTCAAATCATTCACCAAAATGGCGGACAGGTTTACATGGATGGCGCCAACATGAATGCGCAGGTGGGACTCACAAATCCGGGTACCATTGGTGCCGATGTGTGTCACCTCAATCTACACAAAACCTTCGCTATCCCTCACGGTGGTGGTGGTCCGGGCGTTGGTCCTATTGCTGTGGCCAAACACCTTATCAACTTCTTGCCTCAGCACCCCGTAGTAAACAACGGACGCAAAGGTATTTCGGCTGTTTCAGCTGCTCCTTGGGGTAGCGCCAGCATCATGCCAATCACCTACGGATACATCAAAATGCTGGGTTCCGAAGGACTTACCTACTCAACTAAAATTGCCATCTTAAACGCCAACTACATGGCCGAGTGCCTAAAAGACGATTATGGCATCCTTTATACAGGGCAAAACAACCGCGTAGCGCACGAAATGATTCTCGAGTGTCGTCACCTTAAGCAGTCGTCGGGCATTACCGAAACCGACATCGCCAAACGCCTTATGGATTACGGCTTCCACGCCCCTACCCTCTCATTCCCGGTTGCTGGAACACTTATGGTAGAACCTACCGAAAGCGAATCGCTCGAAGAGCTCGACCGCTTCATTGCTGCCATGAAATCAATCTTTGCCGAAATAAAAGAGGTTGAAACAGGCGTAGCCGACAAAGAGGACAACGTGCTTAAAAACGCGCCTCACCCCGATTACGTGGTGGTTACCGACACTTGGAACCACCCTTACAGCCGCGAAAAAGCTGCCTATCCGCTCCCATACATCCGCGAAAACAAATTCTGGATCTCTGTGGCGCGCGTCGATAACGCTTATGGCGACCGCAACCTCATTTGCAGCTGCAACGTACCGCTCAACCTAGAGTAGTTCGTTCAAAAACATACTTACCTAAAGAGGCGTTGCACTGGCAGCGTCTCTTTTTTTATGTGGGCGTGCCACCGTCGGCCGCTACCTTCAATCGCAATCCCCAGCCCCTCTCATAAAACCCAGCCATTGGCCGCCGCTGTCGGGTCGCCGCTTCAAGTCCTCGTTTTGTCTCCGCAAGCTCCGCCAAAACTCCGGGCTTTCTCGCTCTGCCCCTCACGCGCTGCAAGCCGAAGCCCCCTGAGATATTCGAAAAATTGTCTCGTCCTAAAATTTGTTTACAGATTTTGTTTATAATACTGTATCTGCTTTACATTTTAAAATTACCTTTATGTTATCTTATTCAAGCGGAGTTAGGCTCTGCTGAGGAGCAACCTAACAAGGAATAAATAAGATTAGCGACAAAGTACGTCAAAAAAATGGGATAGTTGGATTTACAGCTATCCTTTTTTATGACAACTTCGAGCTATCCATGCCTTAAAAAACCTTTTTATTTGGTATTTCATAATATGTTTTCCAGTACTTTTTTAATTTACCCATCTGATTATGCGCATATTCAGGAGTTTTCATGCCTAAACTTAAGTGTGGCCGATGACAGTTATAAATCGTAATTATTCGTTTTAACTCTTTAATTGCTTGTTCTAGCGAGACTAGTTTAATTTGATTCAACCATTCATCTTTTAAAATACCATTAACCCTTTCCGCTATTGCATTTTCTCTAGGATCACCATTTTCTGTCATGCTGATTTGAATATGATTTTTATTCAATTTCTTCACATAATCATTACAACAATACTGAACACCTCGATCTGAATGGTGTATTAAACCTTCGGTTTTTCTTGGTAATTGACGCAATGCCATCGTTAGTGCTTCCAGTGTATAGATTGCTTCCAGTGTTGCTCCAATAGCCCAACCTACAATCTTTCGAGAATAGGCGTCGGTCACTAAATTTAAATAAACAAAGCCTTCTGCAGTCTCAATATAGGTGATATCGCTTACCCATAATTGATTTGCTTTTATTGGAATAAACCCCTTTATTAGGTTAGGATACTTATGCAGCCAATGGTTGCTATAAGTGGTCTTAACTCGTTTACGTCGTTTCCCTACTAATAGACCATACCTATTTAAGAAATCAAAGAAACAATCTCTCCCAATATTTAACTCCTTCGGCAGTGTAGGTTGAATAATTTCCAACAATTTACGTCCACCAATCTTAGGCATCAATTCACGCTGTTTTTCAACTAATTGAAGCAATATATCCTCTTTGGCTTCTTCCTTGTAGTTGTATTTGCAGCGCTGATAATAAGCTTGTCTACTTTTGCCAAACAGCTCGCACAATGTATCCATATCAAAATTTGGACTTTCTGTACGCAGCTTTGTTACTGTTTGGCACCAGACTTTTTTCTTATATCAATATTTAATTCTCTCTCTGCAATATCAATCATCGTACTAAGCGCAGTTGTACGAAGTTGTTCTTGTCTGAGCTTTTCCTCTAATAGCTTGATTTTTAATTCAAGAGAGAGGTCTTTGGTGTTTTGCTTGAGTGGTCTAGCCATTGGTGAAGTAATATTGGGGGTTTCAGCACCAAATTTACGCATCCAATTGTTAATACATTGCTTTCCTCGAAAATTATATTTCAACATTAGCTTGTGTTGACTTATACCTCCTCGCAAATACTCTTGAACGACTTCCATTTTAATATCGTCCGATAATAAGTTTACTTGTTTGTTCATAATCCTAAAATTGATTTACTTTATTGTAAACCTATTTCAGGACTAGACACTGATTATGATGCTTTTCTTTAATTTGTTTTTTTAATTTATTAAATCGTTGTTGAATAAGTAACCAAAATATTGGTAGAATAATTAACCCGGATAATAGTTTGAACCACCAAGTTTTGTAAAATTTTGGTGTGATATTAATAGTGACACTTTTTTCTTCATTATTCCAAATGCCATCGCTATTACAACCCTTTATCTTAAGCACATAGGTGCCACCTTCAAGGTTCGTGTAGGTAACCACTCTATTATCGATAGATGCAATATTCCACTCTTTGTCAAAACCCTCAAGCTTGTATTGGTACTCATTTTTTTCAGAAAATCGATAATCCAAAATTGAAAATTCAAAAGAGAATACATTATCGGTTTCCGAAATATTTATTTCATCGGTAAAGTTAACTTGACATTTCAAAGGTGAATTTTTACCATACGTATCGATAGATCGATTAAATATTTTAAAATCAGTAATTACAATAGGCGAAGGCTTGACGTTATCATGTATTTCATCAGGATTAA
>JAGPHP010000020.1 GCA_018055415.1 Breznakibacter sp.
GAGGTAGTAAAACAAGCCAATGCCGTTTTACGTGCAAACTTTCCGGAAATTAAACATATTATCTGTAAAATTGGTCCTGGCGAAATACCAACCGACCCAACTCCCATGGAAACAGGCGATTACATCATCACACTAAAAGATAAAAGCGAATGGACAACAGCTGATAGTCGCGAAGAGTTGGTAGAGATGATGGAGGAGAAATTGGCAGTTTTAGCAGGAGTTAAATTCGAATTCTCGCAACCTATTCAACTACGATTCAATGAGTTGATGACTGGTTCGCGACAAGATGTGGCCATAAAACTATATGGAGATAACCTTGAAACTCTGGCTCAAAAAGCTGAGGAGATTGAGCACGTTATTGAGGATGCAGAAGGCGTTGTAGATATAAATGTGGAGAAGGTTACAGGATTGGCCCAAATTCAGGTTGAATATAACCGCAAGAGGTTAGCTCAATATGGTCTTTCAATAAATGAGATAAACAAAATTCTGAGAACGGCCTTTGCAGGTAGCTCTGCAGGTGTGGTGTTCGACGAAGAGAAGCGTTTTGATATGGTTGTTCGTCTAAATCAAGCTCACCGACAAGATATCTCGGATATTCGAAATCTATCGGTGGCGCTTCCAAACGGGCAACTTATTCCACTCGACCAACTAGCCTCCGTGGAGATAAAAACAGGACCCGCGCAAGTATCTCGTGAGAACACAAAACGCCGTCTTACCATTGGTTTTAATGTAAGAGGACGCGATGTGGAGAGCGTGGTGAAGGAGGTACAAGCAAAAATTGATACCAAAATCAAACTTCCCATTGGATATTACACAACTTACGGCGGTCAGTTCGAAAACCTTATTGCAGCTCGCCAGCGACTCGCCATTGCGGTACCTGTGGCGTTACTTCTCATCTTTGCACTTCTCTTTTTCACCTTCAACTCACTCAAACAGACGCTGCTCATTTATAGTGCCGTTCCAATGGCTGCCATTGGTGGAATAATAGCCCTTTGGGTTAGAGATATGAACTTTTCAATATCAGCGGGTGTAGGATTTATTGCTCTCTTTGGAGTGGCCGTGCTAAATGGAATTGTACTAATAGCCGAGTTCAACCGCCTTGAAAAAGAGGGCTTTGCAGATATAACAGAGCGCGTGTTGGAGGGTCTAAAAACGCGACTTCGCCCTGTTATAACAACCGCTGCGGTAGCCTCTTTTGGATTCTTACCCATGGCGTTGTCAACTTCGGCTGGAGCAGAGGTACAAAAACCACTTGCAACTGTCGTTATTGGTGGTCTCATCACCTCTACGCTCTTAACATTAATTGTATTGCCAATTCTATACATCATCTTCACAAAACGCTCATTCAGAAGCATCTATAAAAACAGGCGTTGGAACAAAAGTGCTTTACTGTTTTTAATTCTAGTGACATGTTCGCTGACAGCTCAAAACAGTTCGGCACAATCTAAAATCGTAACACTCCAAGAGGCAATTCAAATGGCCTTAGATAGTAATTTACTCGTGCAATCATCGGGTTTAAATGTGGAGATGCAAAAGGCTCTTAAAAGCTCCTCGTGGGATATTCCAAAAACCGTCGTTGATGCCGAATATGGTCAAATAAACTCCTACACAAAAGATAATAGCATAACCATTTCGCAATCATTTGCCTTTCCGAGTTTGTACATCAACCAACACAAACTAGCAAAAGCACAATTTAAAAGTAGCCAATGGCAACATAAAGCCACCCAGCTCGAAATTGCCACCGAGGTGAAACAGGTATATTGGAAACTGGCCTATCTGCATTCAAAACGGGCACTTTTTACTTATCAAGACACACTTTACTCGGGTGCTCTAAAAGCGGCTACGTTACGAGCAAAAGCAGGTGAAACAAGTAAATTGGAGATGATTACATCCCGATCCCAAAGTATGGAGATTAAAAATGAGTTACAACAAATCGCGGCAGATATATCTATTGAAAATCGGAGACTGCAAACTCTACTCAACATCGATTATCCGCTTTCCCCTGCCGACACATTGCTTTACAACTCAAAAGAGATGGTTGTTTCCGATTCTATCTCCCTACAAGAAAATCCTACATTATCACAGATTAACGAACTTGTGGAGGTTTCAAAATTTGAAAAACGGGTGGAAGGGAGCAAACTATTGCCAGATTTCAATATTGGATACTTTAGTCAAACCATGCAAGGAACGCAAGATGTAAATGGTAATGCACGAACCTTTGGCACAGGCGAACGCTTTAATGGCGTTCAGGCGGGTATAGCCATTCCTATTTGGGTTGCGCCTCACACATCAAAAATCAGAGCCGCAAAACTTAAAGAACGGGCAGCCAATACCAATGCCGAACACTACTCAAAATCTCTTTCGAATGGATATAAATCGCTGGTTGAGGAGTACCAAAAATATCGTAATAGTGTTAATTTCTATGAACAGCAGGCTATTCCTGAGGCAAACCTTATTATTGAGCAGGCCACGCGAAGCTATAGAGCGGGAGCAATGGATTATCTGGACTATATTCTATCGCTAAACCGTGCGCTAACCATTAAGGAGAACTATTTAGAGGCACTTCAGAGCTTGAATCAAACTACCATTTCGATTGAATACATTACTGGCAAAATATTTTAATAAAACACGTATGAAAACAATAAAACAGATCACTATACTATTATTAATCATCACATTACCAACCTTAGAAAGTTGCACGGAAAGTAAAAAAGAGACTCATAATCACGCTTCCGAAAAGAAAGAGAGCTGTGGTGATGCAACATGTGATGATGAAAAAAGTGCGCATAAAGACGAACATGCAGAGGGTGAGCACGAAGAGCTCCCTGAAGATATTGTGGAGATGAATGCCGACCAGATAAAATTGGCAGGAATTGAACTGGGCAAAATAGAGATGCGACAAGTAAGCGGTGTCATCAAAGCCAATGGAATTGTTACCACAGCCCCTCAAAATGCTGCATCTGTGAGTGTTCCTTTGGGCGGATTTGTAAAATCGTCGTCCCTTTTACCTGGTAGCGCTGTTGCTAAAGGTGAAACATTAGCCATCATTGAAAACACCGAGTTTGTGGATCTACAACAAAACTATTTCGACATCAAAAACAGATTCGAATTTGCTCAGGCAGAGTACAATAGACACACTGAACTCTATAAAGAGGATGTCTATTCACAAAAAAACCTGCAACAAACTACCTCCGATTATAGAACGCTTAAAGCTCAACTCAAAGGGATAGAACAAAAGCTTTTAGTTCTGGGAATTAATCCTTCATCGCTCACAGAAGAGGGTATTTCGGCAACCATTTCGCTTGTTTCGCCCATAAATGGATATGTTAAAACCACCAATTTTAGCATTGGCAAATACGCCTCTCCAACCGATGTACTTTTTGAGATTGTAAATACCAACAATCTGCTTTTGGAACTTACGTTGTTTGAAACCGATGCCACCAATATCTCAAACGGACAATTAGTCCATTTCACCATCAATAACGAAACACACGAGCATAAAGCCACTATTTATCAGGTAGGAAAATCGATTAATAGCGACAAAACCTACAAGGTGTATGCCTCTGTGCAACAGCCGTGTACCAATGTATTGCCGGGCATGTATGTGCTGGCTCACATTGAAAAAAACGACAAACAGGTGACCTCTGTTCAAGAAGAAGCGATAGTAGCTTTTGAGAATAAAGATTATATATTGATTTTTGAAAAAGATAAAGAGGAAGATGGTAAACCCTTTACCGAGTACCGATTTATTGAAGTTCAAAAAGGCGAGACTAACGATGGGTTCACCGAAGTTCAATTACCTGCTGGATTCAATCTGATAATGAGCAAAGTGGTACTGAAAGGGGCGTACAATTTACTCTCGGCTAAGAAAAATGCGGGTGAGATGTCGTGTGGAGGACATTAAACGTTGGGGCGACCCTTGTGGTCGCCCCAACGTATTATTTCACCTCAAATCTATTGCCTTTTGTTTGGTTCTGAAACTCCGGTGCGTAATAGCATTGCACTGCACCAATACCGCTTTGAAATGAGCCAACCTGACTCACACGAACGGTATATTCAACACGCCAAACCCCTTTTGGCAGATAGTAGATGTAGAAGTTTGAACTCACATCTTTTATATTCTGATAATATCCCACACCACCGTTGTAGTTATAACCCGAGAAGATCTCCATTGGTTCAAAAGCCGCAGCACGGTTATCTTTTAGATGTACAAACTCCATAGGACGGTCGGTTTTAACAGTAAGGCGTATCATCACTTTATCGCCTACTTTTATGGTAGATTGGTCGGTGATGGCCTCATAGCTAGGTGAACCAATCTTTTCGACCACTTTAAAGTATTCACGATTTACTGTTAGTGGATTTTGACTATTGGCTGTTATCTCTGTAACATTGGCAAAATAGTCCCACTCAAGCGATCCCCAACTAGGTGTGCTACTCTTTTTGTCGATTTTAATAGCAGCTAGCGATTTATTTATTTCGGTGCCACTCCAGCTCTCGCTTAAAGGCTCAAATGATCTGGATTTTACTTTTTTATCGCCTATAGAGATGATGTCTGACTCCGATGATTGATCCAACCATTTGCTCTCATTTACCAACAGCGATTTAATAGCCATAGTTGTCTCTTTGTTGTTTTCCCATTTATTGGTTCGCTTTTGTTGAATCAGGTAGAGCTGCATCAGTTTCACATGCTCCTCGTAGCCACCAATCTCAGCAAACGCATTTAGGATAACTCCATGCTGTTCTATTTTACCTCTAAAGAAGTTATCGTTAGCCTCACGTTTGTAGTAGTTACCCATTTCGGTGCTCTTGATGGCGCATTGGTAAATCGATTCCATGATTTTTGTGTGCAAGGTCTGACCACTTCTGAATGACCAAATGGCTATAGTTGCTTGATATTCGGGCGAGTAACTTGTCCATTTTGTAGCTACAGTAGAAAAATAGATCTTCTCAATCTTTTCCAATTCACTTGTTAAATGCACATTGGCCTCTAAATGTCGAGCAGACAGATACTCCATGTCTGCAATTGAAGGTGTTGGGACGTAAGTACTATCTTTCATCTTTTTATGCTCTTCAATGGCTCGATTGTAGCTCTCTATCATAGCATTATCACAATAGTTGATGGCAGAGTTAACCATTTCGGAGTAAGGCGATTCATTCAAACGAGCATCGAGATTGCTGTTACGCATCTCCAAAATTCCTTTTGTGATGTATTGCGATAACTGCAACGAGGTCTCCATTCCTCTAAACCACGGCCAGCCACCATTAGCTTGCTGATTTGCCAAGAGTTTTGAAAGCGTATTAGCCTGATCGGTTTCAATTTTAGTACGGTTTAACAAGGTTACTAATCTCTGGCGTGCTTGGCTCTCATCTTGACCTTCGTTGAGCCATGGTGTTTGATCGAGAGCAATAAGTTTGCTCTCTTCATTTGATTGTAACGGCGATGTTAAGGCTTTTTGTGATGGCTCTTTACTCCAACGTTCAAGTGTGTTTGCGATGTTACTATTCTTATCAATAATATTGAATGCTAATGCATTGGCGTAATAGCGATTAAGAAGTGCATCGCTATTTTCATCGCTAGATTCTAACAGATAAGGGAGCGCTTTAACCACTTCCCAGCTAGCGTTTTGGGTGTAATTGAGCGTTAATTTTCTGTTTTCAACCTTACCAGCGTTCTCTTTTAGCTTGGCAAACTCTATCTTTTTAACCCCTTTATTGAGCGCATAGAAAGGTAAACTCTCAACCACACGCTGCTTGTTAGGAATTACAGGCAGATAACGTTGTTCACCATCTGTATGATTTTTTGAGATGGCTACCGTTTTAATAACGATGGCTTTATTTATTCCTGTCAAATCAACGCTCCAACTTGCGGTTGCAGAGCTGTTTGCTCCGAAGGTTAATAGCTGGATTGAGTCGCTTTTAAGAACGTTTGTAAGTGGTTTTCCAAACTCATCAGTAATAGAGATGATGGCTTGGCAACTCTCAATATCTTTTCCTGTTTTAGAGATTGTTGCCTTAAGTTCTAACCTATCATCTTGATACAAAAAGCGTGGCAAATTAGGCTGAATCATCAACTCTTTTTGAGTGGTTGTTTTGTAAGTGAGCGAGCCACTTTTGCCATCAGTAGTGTGGGCAAAAGCCATCAATTTCCACGTGGTGATGGTTTGAGGAGCAGTAAACTCAATGGTTGTAACGCCTGCTGTATCGGTCGTTAGATGGGGCATAAAGAAAGCGGTCTCTTGAAAGTTTCGGCGAAGTTCGAGTTTGGGCTTTAGTACCGATTCTTCTGTCACTGGAGGTGCTGTAACGTCATCTATTCCTTTGTCGAAGCTGACTGAACCTACAGAAAGTTTCTCCTCTACATCATTATCTGCAATTAAAACTGGCGTTGCAAAATCTGAATTTCCTTTTGCAGCCTTCACTAATGAAACAGCACCAGTTACACAAGATCGCTTCTCAGTATAGTATCCATAGTGCGAAAACTCAAACCATCTTAATGATGGGTATTCTAATGTAAACCACTGATATTTCGTATAGTAACTATTATCCCCCCAGCCAACAGTTGTTGTTTCACCACCTTGAGGCCAAGCGCGATTATGTATATATTTTTGTCGAAACAAACCATAAAACGAGTTGTAAATATTAGGTACAAAAGCATCTAATGATGCGTCGTACATGGTGGTAACAATTTCACTCTTTTTTGATGGGACTCCATTTTGAGTAACGAGTAATTTCCAACTCTCTTTGCTGTTAGGAGTTATTAGGTCTCTAAAGGTCACGAGTTTTAAATCGAGCGTTTTGTTAGGCGACTCAACTTGTGTTGATATATTGTTGTAATAGAGTCTGTTTTGATCCACCAAAAAGCAATTTACTTCAATGGCGCCTTCGTAATCTTTTGGTATTATAGCCTTTACAATTTGTTTGTTATTGTCCGATTTTATAAAACCATTGGTGGATTTACCATTATTCCATAAGATTTGATAAAAGAGAGTGCCATTTTGGAGCGAGCTTCCCAAGTTAAATTGGAGTGTATCTCCCCCCAAATACTTTTGGCTTTTAAGGTTGTTGTATAGGAACGATGGCAACTCAAGCTTTTTATCGGCAAACGACTCGATGATGAAGTTTGAACTCGTTTTGATAGAATCTCCTTTGGTTACGTTGGTGTTTGTTATTATCCTATAAACACCTGCATTTAGGCCATTTAAAATGGTTTTTGAGATGACAGTGCTATCTGAATTGAGCTCCCCTATTGCAACCAGTTTATCTATGGCTAAGAGATCTAATTCGGGACGATTATTTGGTATTGGCAATATCATCTTGCCGTATTTCATTGTTGGCGATACGATATTATCTTCCCATAATTTTTTAGGAATTGGGGTAAAATCCGTTTTCAGCGAGTAAATCGCGTAACTAATTGGTAATTTAACGGTTGTACCATTAGTGTTGGTACTCTCTAGCACAATTGGTGCATCAATCTCGCTTACTTGATATTTATCGCGTAGCTGCACAAAAGTTGTTGCTACACTGCCTCTCACCGTTAAGCTGCTCTCTTTGTTGATGGTTTCACCTACCGATGAAGTAATCTGCACTGATATTTTATATGAAGCATCTTTTAACTCCTTAGGAATGGCGAATTTAAACTTAAACTCCCCAAGCTCGTTAGTGGTTGTGGTGTCGGAAACAAGAGCAGATTCACTCTCAGCTCTTGGACGATAATAGTAGGGTTCAAAATGATTCGAATTAAGTATCTGATACTTAACCTTGCATCCATTCATCGATAGTTGGGAGTATGATTTAGCCACACCCGAAATAGTTGCTGTATCTCCAGCCAAAAGAAGTTCGGTAATAGAAGAAAACTCCACTTCAAACTTTGGTCGCACATACTCCTCCACCTGAAAAACAGAGGCACCTTCGGCGGTTGTAATTCGCCAATCGCCATTTAGCACCGAGGCAGGAATCATAAACTCGCCCGAAACAGAGCCAAACTCATTGGTAGTGGCTGTTTGTGAAGATATTAGCTTGCCATTAGTATCATGTAACTCAACGGTAATAGGTTGTTTATGTTGTGCTTTGGCCTCTGTACCATCGGTGATAAATCGTACCACTTTATAGTAAATAGGTTGATTTGGTCGATAGATTTTCCGATCGGTAAAGATAAAATCTCGGGTCTCTTTAATTATTGGTTGTTCACGATAGTTGTAACGGTAATTCTCCTCCTCCTCAAGAACCTCCACTAAGTGACTTATTCTTATTTTATATGAAACTGAATTAGCGAGTTTATCACCGGCATAGAGCTCCCCCTTTTCATTAGATGTTAAGTTGAACGTAGTACTCTCCCCCCTAAAATTATATTCAGTATAGCATGTGACAGTCCCTTTTGCACCTACTATTGGTTTGCCCGTTTGGCGATGAAGTACGATAAATTGACGCTCCTTGTCTTCTAAATCTTTAATTATAAGTAGATTGCTAACAGTGAAACTCGTTCTAGTGGTGATGTTTTCCTGATTTTTAAAATCATCACGCAAGGAGGTTAATAAAAGATATTTTCCTGTTTTAAGCGAGTCTGTTTCAAACTCTTCGGTATGTTGCTGGTGGTCGTTATGAATTCTTAGCTTAATCTCAAAAGCTCTTATCTGGCGGCCATATTTGAGTATTGAATCGTGGTCAATGCGTAACTCATCGTTCAACTTATTTACGTCGTAAAGTCTAGCATAGATTTTAGAAATGTTCTTAAACTCAATCTGTCCCACAATTTTTTGTGCCGATGGATAGATAGATTCCATAGTAACTTGGCAACTTTTTGCATTAATACTCTCAATAAGAGCGAGCGAATTTAAACCACCTTCGCTTTTAGGGTACTTATCAATGGCTTTTTGAGCGTAGTTGAGAGCTTTTAGGATGCTTTTTCCATCTTCCTGATCTGAGTAGTAGCTCGCTAGGTGGTAGTTTGCCAATGCCGAAATAGGTAACGCTTCATAGCTTTTAGCAATTCTTTCTAGCGCATTCGGATACTCTTGGCTATTGTCACTGTTTAATTCTTTTAAAAGGAGAATGCGGTTTAATTCAATATCGCTTAACTTGTTTGTATTGTTTGTTTTAAGGTATGTGGCGGTTCCTTCTTGAATCAGTTTAAGCGCTAAATAGTTGTTATTGTTTGCATCATTTGACGTGATGACATAGCTTGCAAACTCTTTATTATCGGCATATAACTCTTTTGTAGAGTTATTGAATAGATATTGAGGCATATCAACTAAATCGCTGCAATCCTTAAATATATCTACACCTCTCCATAGCAGAAAATCGTAGCTATTAGACCTTAAATCTGATGGTTTTGTACCCTTCTCAACCATCGCGTTCCAATTGGTGAGAGGCTCTTTAAGTAGCATATCGCTATTTTCTAGCGATGCGTTAATATGGTATTGAATGGTATCGTAAAGTTGTACTTTCGTGAGTGTTTCGATGGTTTGTGCCTCTGACCCAACTTGGTTGTTACGTTTATAGTATCGATATCTATTTTGATTATAAAAGTTCTTGTAACTCTCTGCAATCATAGAGTGTAGCAGGTTTGTATAGGGAATCCAACTCGTTTTAAGCTCCGTCTCCATCTGCTGAATAAAGTCGGGCAGATATTTTTCCTCATTCATCTGAGCAAAGCGCATGCGGTAAATAAGCAGTTTGGCGCACTCATCGCTCTTCTTCTCTTTGTAAATAATGGATTGAAGCTTTGTTATCAGTTTTTGTGCTGTTTCGGGAGTCCTATTTTCAAGTGAGCTATCGAGTTGAGCCCAGAGTAAATCTTTCTCTGATTTTACCGTTTTGGCCGCTAATGGAGCCATAATCATCATCCATAAAAGGAGTGGAAACAGATATTTTCTCATTTAATATTTTTTTGAACAATTTCGAGTTAAGTTACAACTACTGTTCCTAAAATGGTTAAGGTAGATGTTTAATTAATAATTATTAAGATATATAACCGTTGTAAATTGTTGAGAAATGAAAATGGAGTATATTTGAGTTACATTAATGTGTTATCAATAAAAATTAAGATATGCAATTTACAGTTCTTTTGCTTCTAGCTGTTGTTTTGGTTGGAATAAGTATCATGAGTATCGCCATAAAGATGTTTTTCAGCAAAGGCGACTTTAAGAAACAGTGTAGCTCGGTTGATCCAACTACTGGTCGCCGCATTGGGTGCAATTGTGAAAACAAAGAGGAAAGTTGCCATAATAAATAGGGGTAATTTCAATACATTATACTTAATATCCAAAACCCCTCAACACACTGATTTAACAACATAGAAGAGTATTTTTGGACATGTTTTTTAGGATTATATGAGAATAACTGAAAGAAAATATTTAGAAGCGTATGAAAAATCTATTGGAAAGGAAATTCCCAAATTGATAAAGGAATCACATTTTTCTGAAAATCGTGAAGAATTTGAATATCTAACAAAGTCTTCGGCTGTTTACTCCTCAAATATTGAAGGAAATAGTATTGATTTGAATTCTTACATGAATTGAATAAGGAGAAATTCAAAGTCGGAAAAGAGATTGAAGAAATTCAGGACTTGATTAAAGCATACAAATTTGCACAGACTAACAAACTGAGTGAACGGAACCTATTGAATTGTCATAAAATATTTTCAACCACTTTACTTATAAGAAGTAAAAGAGGAAAATACCGTATTGAACAGGTCGGTGTTTTTGGTAAAACAGGTTTAGCATATATGGCCGTTGAGCCAGAATTTGTTCAAAATGAGATGAATTTGTTTTTTCAGGATTTAAGTGAGTTAATAAATTCTGTCCTTGATGAAATCGAAGTCTTTTATTCTGCTTCATTGCTTCATTTACGATTTGTTCATATACATCCATTCAGAGATGGAAACGGAAGAGCTGCCAGACTAATTGAAAAATGGTTTGTCGCAGAGAAATTAGGACATGATTTTTGGAAAATGTCATCTGAAGAGTATTACAAAAAAAATCAGGCTAATTATTATGAGACAATCAATCTAGATGTAAATTTTTATGAATTGAATTATGATCATTGCATTGGTTTTTTAGAAATGCTCCCAAATTGTTTAAAATAAAGGAAGACCCACTTAATATGCGCAAAAGGGATTCATACTTAATCCTCCACTAAAACTGCCCCTCTACCGTTATCCTCCAAAGTCATCAAAAGCAATCATTTCGGGCGGCACACCGAGCTCGTCAAGCATCTTAAACACGGCTTGATTCATCATAGGAGGCCCACAAAGATAATACTCGATATCTTCGGGAGCATCATTCTGTTTGAGATAATTATCTAAAATCACTTGATGTATAAAGCCTACGTATCCGCTCCAATTATCTTCGGGCTTGGGCTCAGAAAGGGCAATATTAAATTTGAAATTAGAGAATTCATTCTCAATTTTTCGGAAATCCTCTTCGTAAAAAATCTCCCTCTTTGAACGAGCTCCATACCAAAATGTGGCCTTTCTAGTTGTTCTTTGCGTTATAAACTGATCAAAAATATGAGAACGCATTGGAGCCATACCCGCGCCACCGCCAATAAACATCATCTCACGGTTTGTTGGTTTTATATGAAACTCGCCATAAGGGCCAGATATCATCACTTTATCACCAGCTTTACGAGAGAAGATGAACGACGAACAAACACCTGGATTGACAGCCATAAAGCCTCCTTTAGCTCTATCCCAAGGTGGTGTTGCTATTCGGATATTAAGCATGACAATATTACCCTCGGCAGGATGGTTGGCCATGGAATAAGCTCGATATGTGGCTTCGGGGTTTTTCATCTTTAAATCCCAAAGTTTTAATTGATCCCACTCACCCACAAATTCAGGGTTAACGATAATATCATTACGATAATCTACCTCTAATTCGGGCACATCAATCTGTATATATCCCCCCGATTTAAAATTTAGAGTCTCTCCCTCTGGAAGTTTAACCACAAACTCCTTGATAAACGTAGCCACATTGTTGTTTGAAACGACCTCGCACTCCCATTTTTTGATACCTAAAACCTCTTCGGGAATTTTAATGGATAAATCTTCACGCACTTTTACTTGGCAACCTAATCGCCAATGCTCTTTTTGTTGTTTACGAGTAAAAAAACCTGTCTCGGTAGGAAGTATTTCGCCTCCACCAGATTCTACTTGACAACGACACATACCGCAAGTTCCACCCCCGCCACAAGCCGATGGTAAAAAAATCTTTGAATTTGAAAGCGCTGAAAGCAGTGAACTCCCAGACTCAACATCAAGCTCTTTTTCTTGGTTGATGGTTATTTTAACAGGCCCCGATGATGTTAACTTTGCTTTTGCAAAGAGTAACATGGATACTAAAAGCAGGGTAATTATGAGAAAAATACCCGAGCCTATAGCAATGGCGCCTCCTAATTCAATTGCGAGCAATGTCATATTGTTCAGTTTTGTACGTTATTAAATCTTGATGCCCATAAAACTCATAAAAGCAATACCCATCAATCCAGTGATAATAAAGGTGATGCCTAGTCCTTTGAGCGGCTCTGGAATGTGTGAATATTTAAGTTTTTCACGAATTGCAGCAAGTAAGACAATGGCTAATAACCAGCCAATTCCCGAACCTGCAGAGTAGGCTAACACTTCACTCATAGTTCCATATTCGCGCTCTTGAACAAAAAGCGCAACTCCCAAAATGGCACAGTTAACGGCAATAAGGGGCAAAAAAATGCCCAAAGCGTTATAAAGCGAAGGAGAGAATTTTTCTACAGCCATCTCTACCAATTGAACCATGGCCGCAATTACAGCAATAAAAATGATGAAACTTAAATAGCTTAAATCTACCGAAGCATATTCGGGACCTACCCAAGCCAAAGCTCCTGCTTTGAGTAAATAGGTGTCAACCAACCAGTTAATAGGTGCTGTTATTAAAAGAACAAAAACAACCGCAATACCCAGACCGATGGATGTTTTTACCGTTTTTGATACAGCTAAATAGGAGCACATGCCTAAGAAGTAGGCGAAAATCATGTTGTCGATAAAAATCGACTTTATAAATAGATTAAATATCCCTTCCATAATGCTATTTCTCTATTAATGTCTTGTTTGAACTACGATGTACCCAGATTATTACCCCTATCACTATTAGAGCCATTGGAGGTAGTATCATTAAGCCATTATCCATATATCCTGCATCGTAAAAAAGTTGTGGAACAACCTTGATCCCGAATAGTTTGCCCGAGCCTAATAATTCGCGAACAAAAGCAACTATTATCAATATCATTCCATAACCTACCCCATTTCCAATACCATCCAAAAACGATGGCCAAGGTTTGTTAGCCATGGCATACGCCTCCAAGCGCCCCATCAAGATACAGTTCGTGATAATTAGACCCACAAAAACAGAGAGTTGCTTACTTACATCATAAAAATAGGCCTTAAGAAGTTGATCCACAATGATTACCAACGTCGCAATAACCACCAACTGCACAATAATTCGTATGCGTGATGGAATGGTGTTGCGTAGTGCCGAGATAATGAGATTTGAGAAGGCTGTAACAACCGTTACCGAGAGTGCCATAATAATAGCAGGCTTTAGTTGAACAGTAACAGCAAGCGAAGAACAAATCCCTAAAACCTGCACAGTAATAGGATTCTCTAAATTTAATGGATTGGTTAGTAGCTTAATATTCTGCTTAGAGAATAGGGCGCTTTTATTGTTAGATTCGCTCATTTTACTCTTTTTTAGATTGTTGATTCTTGAAATAGGCTTCATACAACACAATACCATCTTTGAGCATATTTGTAACCCCAGTACTGGTAATGGTACCTCCCGAAATCGCATCTACGCCATGTAGATTATCATCTTTTGCGCCTCCTTTAATGGTATTTATCGAAACAAAAGTTCCATTCACATCAAATATCTGCTTATTAATATATTGATTTTGAAAAGCTTTAGTATTTATCTCAGCACCTAATCCTGGCGTCTCACCTTTGTGGTCGAACATGGAACCAGCAACACTATTGTAATCGCTTTTAAATGAGATATATCCCCAAACTGGTCCCCAAAGTCCTTTACCTCTAAGGGGAACAATGTACAACTTTTCGCCACTCTCTTTGGTGCAAATATATAGCGGTAGTTTTCGCTCAGCAATTGGCTTTTTGTTCTCTACCACAAGCTCAACATTAAATGCTTTAACACCTTCAATCATCTCACCTTTACTGTTAAGGACAAGGTCTTGGGTGATATATTTATTGTAGAGTGTTTCGGCATTTTTTACATCGGAATCGATATTTACTGAAGCCAAAATATTTTGCATCTTCTCCACTCGGATATTGTTTTCCTGAGTGGGCTTTAATTGCACGGCTACCACTGTAAGAGCTACGGCAACTATTACCACCATAACCGAGGAGTAGATAAAGATATATCTGTTACTGTGCATCGTTTTTACTTTTTAATGGTTTATGCATGGGAAATATCTGTCGTTATGATCAAATGATTTTCACTAATTTACTTACTACTAGACACTTTAGCTCTTTTTAACCGCTTTTTGATGTGATTTTCAATAACAAAGTAGTCTATAAGAGGAGCAAATGCATTCATCAATAAAATGGCAAGCATCATCCCCTCCGGATAGGCTGGGTTGAAAACTCTTACTAATATGGCAATCACTCCAATAAAGAAGCCATAGTAATACTTGCCTTTATTCGTTTGCGAACCCGTTACAGGATCGGTGGCCATGAAAACAGCACCAAACATAAAGCCTCCCATAAGTAATTGTGTTATAGGCGGTATAGTCATATAGGCATTAGCACCCCATAAATTAAAAAGAAGTGACATGGTAATTCCACCTACGATAGTTGAGAGCATTATTCGCCAATTACCAATGCCTGAAATAAGAAGTATAGCAGCTCCAATGAGTATAGCTAGTTTAGATGTTTCGCCAATAGAACCAGGGATAAAACCCAAGAAAAGTGTCATGTTATCGGGTATTTTATCGACTAAATTATTTGCCGCATACGAGAGAGGTGTAGCACCCGAATATCCATCAATAATTTTTGTAGAAGTATCACTTAATCCCGAAACCCAAATTAAATCACCCGTAATTTTACCGGGATAGGCAAAAAAGACAAAGGCTCTTGCCAAAAGTGCAGGATTAAAGATGTTCATTCCTGTTCCGCCAAAAACCTCTTTACCAAATATCACAGCAAAAATGGTGGCTAAAGATATCATCCAAAGTGGAGTATCTACAGGCATTACGAGTGGAATGAGCATGCCACTTACCAAGAATCCTTCGTTTACCTCATGCTTGCGAATTTGTGCAAAGATAAACTCAACTGAGAGTCCCGAAACATAGGAAACAACCACAATTGGAAAGACTTGAATGAATCCATATAAAAACTGGGTGAAAAATGTTGCGGTTTGCCCAATAGACATATAGTGCTGATATCCAACATTCCACATGCCAAATAGAAGCGCAGGCATCAAAGCTATTACGACTATGGCCATCGTACGCTTTAGGTCGATGTAATCACGAATGTGAGATCCTGATTTAGTAACATGATCTGGAACGAAGAGAAAAGTTTCAAAGGCATCAAAAGAGGATTCGAGTTTCTCAAATTTACCTCCCTTTTGAAAGTTTGGCTTTATCTTATCTAAATAATTTCGGAGTGCTTTCATTTAATACTATTTTAATCAGGTATTAAAATTATATGATAATTGATATTCACGTATTTACATCTGATTAACTCATCTCTTTGCGCATTAATTCAATGCCATTGGTTATTATGTCTTGAATATTTGTTTTAGAGGTGCAAATGTATTCGCAAAGAGCAAAATCCTCATTGTCAACCTCATAAATACCTAAACTCTCCATCATATCAATATCTTCAGCTAAGATAGCCTTAATGAGTTGCATTGGGTAGATATCCATTGGGAGAACCTTCTCGAACTCGCCTGTGATAACATAAGCGCGCTCGCCGCCATGAATGTTGCTATCTAACCGGTACTCTTTTTTAGGAAATAGCTTTGCCAAGAAAGTCTTTGAGAAGCTATATTTATGTGCCCCAAGAGATGCCCATCCTAAAAATTCATGGTGTTTACCTTCGGGAATCACGGTCAATTGATTGTGGTAGTAGCCTAAAAAGCCATCTTTTGTAATTTGCTTACCCGTTAGAACATTACCACTGATATATCTATTGTTTTCAAACTTTAAATTACCCTCCAAAAGAGGAGTTATTTCGGCTCCTATTGGAATTTGCGTATAATAAGGTTTTGTTAGTTCCGAGCCAGTTATAGCAACCGTTTTGCGCATGTCAATAACGCCATGTTCAAAAAATCTGCCTATTATAATGAGATCTTCAGGGGCAATTGTCCAAACAATATCTCCTTTATTTATAGGATCAAGATGATGTATTTGAACACCAACATTACCTGCAGGATGTTTGCCGCTAAATTGGTTGATTTCAACGCCCTTGAGCATTGATAACGTTGGGTTAACAGGTTCATTGGCATCTACATTCAGATGAATCTTTCCGTTAGTATATCTCCTTAACATTTCAATACCTGTAGCAAAAGCCGTTTCGTTGCCTTTTAAGATAAAAGCAAACTTCGGTGCCAAAGGAGCTGTGTTAAAGCACGATATAAAAATTGCTTTAGGTGTCAGCTTTTCGTTTGCGATGGAGTTGAATGGACGTTGCTTTATAAATGACCACAGGCCAGTTTCTAATAGTATTTTAGTAAGATCATCTCTTGTAAGAGTAGCAAGTGACACTTTTTCAAAGTGTTTGGATTTATTTTTTTCGTCAGAATCAATGGCAATTGATAAAATTTTACGTTTCTCACCTCTTAAAATATCTGTGACAATACCGCTTATCGGAGATACAATGATGTGATTTTCATGTAGTTTATCGTAGAATAGAGGTGATCCTGCTTCAACATTATCACCTACCTTTACTAACATTTTAGGAATTACAAATCTAAAGTCGGCAGGATCAATTGCAAATTTCCTAATTGATAAATGGTCTGTAATTAGCTCATTTGCAATGCCCTGTAAAGGGATATTTAACCCCTTTTTAATGCTTATAGTTCTTGACATTATATGATCTGCTTTTGTAATGAAAACAATTGAAAAACAACCATAAATATATCATTTTTGTTTTTAATGACAAAATAAAAGATAGAGTAATCTTTTATTGATTTTGATTTTTTTTTAAATAATGATAGAGTAATACTAGTTAAGTAATTAAAAATTAATATGATGAGAAGAGATAAGATTATTTTTTGGACAGCCACTATTTTGATATTTCTATTTGAAGGTGTGATGCCCGCATTAACTTCGCAAAGTGAAATGGCAAAAGAGGGAATTACCCATTTGGGTTATCCACTTTATTTTGGAACAGCGTTGGTGGTTTTTAAAGTTTTGGGTGTTTTGGCACTTGTTATTCCACAAATTCCACCTCGTGTTAAAGAGTGGGCTTATGCAGGTTTTGCGTTCGATTTCATTTTTGCATCTATCAGTCACACGGCTGTTGATGGGGTTACGTTTGGGACTTTTTTCCCGTTTATTGTATTAGGTGTTTTAGCGGTTTCGTATATCTATTACCATAAATTAGCTGCTGCAACAGGTCGAAATCTGGCTTAAGATAAAATCTATTTCATAAAATTTGGGGTCATGTAACGGACAGGTCGCGACCTGTCCCTACGAGGCCAACAGTTTATACAAAGCATCCTCGATCATATCCCTATCAATCTGTTTTCCAATAAAGATGAGCTTGTTAAAACGCTCTTCGCTCTCCCATTTTTGCCCCTCATCAAACATGTAATTGCCTCTTACGGCGTGAATAATGGCTCTGTTACTCATTTCTGGAAAACTTACAATGCCTTTTACTCTAAAGATGGTTTTGTTGTTGAAATAGAGATAGTTCTGCATCCACAGACTAAAACGGTTGAGTTCGAAACTGCCGGGAATTACAAATCCTTCGGAAGTAATTTCGTGTTGGTGCTTTTTATCACCTTTTTGCAAAAGTGCCGATTGGCTAACAAAGGTTTCACCATTAAAAACGGTGATGTTTCGAAACGACATAGTGCTGCTTTCAATGACTTTGCCTGAGTAGCAAAAGGTGTCCAGAATATCTATGTTTTCGATGTTGGCAAACGAAACTTTGTGAATTTGAGCTAGTTGATTGAATTTCTTAATGGTATCAACCTGTTTTTGCAATTCGGCTTCGGTAAAGCCCTCTATCTTATTGAGTATGACGATATCCGAGAGCACAAGTTGTTTGCGCACCTCGGCTTGCTCATTTATCAAATCGTCTAAGTTAATGGCATCGGCAAGACAGATAACGCTATCGAGCACAAAGCGTTGCTGCACATTTTCGGATGACAAAAATGCTTGAATAATGCTATCGGGATCTGCAATACCAGTAGTTTCGATAATAAGATGATTAAATGAGTACTCGCTGCCTAAAAGTTTTTGGAGTGTATCGGAAAAATCATCGTTTAACGAGCAGCAGATACAACCATTTGAGAGTTCAAATATGGAATCTCGCACACCAACTATTAAATCTCCATCGATACCAATTTCGCCAAACTCATTTTCAATGATGGCAAATTTTTTATCGGTATATCGTTTAACAATATTATTTAAAAGCGTTGTCTTTCCTGAGCCCAAAAAGCCCGTTATGATGGTTACTGGGATGCGATTATTCTCCATTTTATTGGTTATTCTTTTAGTCTATTTTTAAAGTTAATGTTGTCTATCGTATTCGGATCTCTTCTGTTTGTTTATTTTATTTATCGGTACAAATGTTTTAGTGAATCCATTAGATTCATTAATTCTGCAGGCGTTTTGTCGTAGTGCATGTTGTAAATATCGGAATGAAACTCGTTAATATCCTCAAAAACAGATAAAGTTTTTTTCCATTTATTAATATTAATGCAGGCTAAGAACATTCCTATTTCATCCGAAAATCTCTTTTCTGATTGTTCAAGAACTTTTTTACCATTTTCGGTTATCATTAAGAGTTTTGCTCGTTTGTCTGTAGTGTCTGGTAGTTCATCAAGTAATCCATTGTTAATGAGTCGTTTGATGGTATCAATGCCCGTGGTGTAATCAACAATATGAGTATTGATTAATGCCGTTTTCTTAGCCTCCTTCTGCATGTTAACAGTATATAGAAACAGATATTCGAGGCGATTGTTTATTGGTAGTCCGGCGAAGAATTTTTTTATGTAGAAGTCATGAAAGCGGGATATTCTTGAGGTATATTCCAAAAATCTAATAGGTTCTTCCATTTGTTTGAAAATGGTTACGCTATTAGGTTCGTTACTCTTGCCTCTTTTTTTAGTTTGTTTAATATTTAACTCAGGTTTTTCTTCTAGTTTTGTAGTTAGCCATTCTGCAAAATGAATTAACTCTTGCTTCTCTGTCTCCTCTTCGTATGTCTCCCACAGCTCGATTAATTTTTTTATAGAATTGTATTTGCTTCCCATTTTTTTAAATCAAAAAAGTAACTATATTTGCAATGTATCCGATGTAAATAAAATCGTTATCGATATTGTTTGCGTCGGATTTTAGTTTTTTATGCAAGATAAAATAAATTTAATAAATATAGTGTCGAAATCTCTTGCTTTCGATTTAATGAAAATTGTATGATTATGGAGAAGAAAGGAAAGTTGATTAATAACAGTGATTCTATCACCGTTACTAATTACGATTTTACGATGTTATCAAATCTAATTCAACGGTTACGAAACGGTAAAAGTGTTGATGATAAATATCTCAATTTTTTGAATTTTGAGTTGCACAAAGCTACTAAAATTGATTCGAAGTTGATATCTCCCGATTTTGTTACGATGAATTCAGTAATATCGGTCGTTTTCTTAGATACTATGAAAGCGATGGAGTTGCGTTTGGTTTACCCTCAAAAAGCCAATTTTGCAGAAGGATTAATTTCAGTACTATCTCCGCTAGGTTGTGCTTTATTAGGTTATAAAGCTGGGGATGTGGTTACTTATAATGCTCCTAAAGGGGAGCAAAAAGTGAAGATTGAGAAATTGGTGTTTCAACCGGAGGCTAATGGCGAAGATTTGCTATAGATTATTCGAGTTATAGCAATTTTCTCGAATAGAGATGTATTAAAGTGTTCTGGAGTTGATTTACGACAATTTCAGAACTCTTTGTTTATCAAATTATTCTATATCCGCATCATACACCACACCCCAATCGGCTCTAATTTGATCCATACACCTCATTATTTGAAGCGTTTCGTTTAGCGGCATTATATCACTTTCTAATTTTCCGTTATTCAGACAGTCAATAACCTCTTGAGCCTCATAATTGTAACCCGTTGACTCAAATGGTATCGACACCTCTTGAGGTTCTTCGTCATTAAGTTGTAACGTATAGCCAATTGCTCTATGAAATTTCTTTAGCGTGATAATTCCTTTAGTACCTGTAATTACTGCTAATTGCGACATCTGAAGCGTCATGGATGAGGCTAGTTGTGCCATCGATCCATCGTTGTATGTAAATATGATGGCCGTTTGCTCATCCACCCCTGTTACACCTATCTTGGCGCTGCTTTTGATGTTAACAGGCTCTTTTCCAAAAATATAATAAGCAAAAGATACAGGATAGATTCCCACATCTAAGAGTGATCCTCCTGCCAACTGTTTGTTGTAGAGTCGCCCTTCGGGATTAAAGGGGGAGAGGAATCCAAAATTGGCTTCTAGATTCCGAACTTCGCCAATCACACCACTTTTAACAAGGCGCTTAACCTCTTTAATAGATGGCAGATAGCGAGTCCACATGGCCTCCATTAAAAACACTTTCTGCTCGCGGGCATAATTAATAACCAATTCTGCCTCTTTGCCATTTACCGTAAAGGCTTTCTCGCAAAGTACCGCTTTTTGGTGTTTTAAACATTGAAGTATGTTCTCTTTATGAAAATTGTGCGAAGTGGCAATATAAATCACATCAACTTCAGGATTTGATATAAGTAGCTCATAATCATCATAGAAAAACTCAATATCATACCTTTTGGCTAAGTCCCTTGCTTTATCAATACTTTTAGAAGCCACAGCAACCACTTTGGTGTTTTGGAGTACATTTATCCCCTCAATAAATTTTGGTGCAATGTGTCCGCAACCAATAATACCCCATTTTATAACCTTTTCCATCTTCGAACAAATTACCTTTTTGGTAAATATAAAAAATATCGATTTATCTGAAACGCTTTTATTAACTTTATAAGGTTAAAAAACTTGTTATTTACTCAATTTATAAATGCATGAAAAAATATTTTTTTGTTCTATCATTTTTGATGATGATCATTGCTCAAAATTCTATTGTGGCTCAAAATAACTCAATTTCTGTTCAAACGACGATTGAAAGTGGCGTTATTGAGGGGCATTACAACGTAAAAACTAATTTACAGCTCTATTTAGGAGTACCTTATGCCAAACCACCAGTAAATGAGCTGCGTTGGAAAGCACCTCAACCTCTCGAAAAGTGGAAAGGCGTGAAGGAGACAAAGGAATTTGGCCCTCGTGCAATTCAAGGAATGGTTTATGGCGATATGAACTCTCGTTCTAATGGAATAAGTGAAGATTGTCTATACTTAAATGTCTGGACACCAGCAAAACGTAACACAAAAGGATTGCCAGTATTGGTCTATTTTTATGGCGGAGGATTTGTGGTGGGCGATGGATCAGAACCTCGTTACGATGGGGCCAGCATGGCTAAAAAGGGCATTGTGGTGGTTACAGTTAATTACCGACTTAATATTTTTGGCTTTTTGGCGCACCCCGATCTGAGTGCCGAGTCTCCATATAAAGCATCAGGAAATTACGGCTTGTTAGATCAAAATGCTGCGCTCAAATGGGTAAATAAAAACATTGCTGCTTTTGGTGGCGATCCGAATAAAGTGACCATTGCGGGCGAATCGGCAGGATCAATATCGGTAAGTGTTCAAATGGCATCGCCTCTTTCAAAAGGACTAATAGCAGGTGCAATTGGTGAGAGTGGTGCGGCAATTAAGCCAACCTTACCACCTATCACTTTAATTGAAGGCGAAAAGATAGGACTAGATTTTGCCAAACGACATGGCAATTTAACTCTCAAGCAGTTAAGAGCGATGCCAGCTCGAGATTTATACGAAATGATGCTTGAATCTCCCGATATCTCTTTTAGAATGGTATTAGATGGATACTTACTTCCCAAATCACTTCCTGAAATATTTGAAGCCAAAGAGCAGGCTCAAGTTCCGCTTCTTCTGGGGTGGAATTCGGCCGAAATCCCAGCTATTGCATTTATGCATGGATTGCCGCCAACAGATGACAACTATCTAAAAAAAGTCAAAGAGGTATATCCTGATGATTACGAGGAGGTTATGAAGCTCTATCCACACTCATCTGCGGATGAGATTGAACTATCGGCAACAGCCTTGGCATCAGATCGTTTCATAAGCTACAGCACATGGAAATGGTTTGATCTGCATCGTAAAAATAGCACTCAGCCTGTATATCGATATCTCTATAGCAAATTGCGACCTCCATTGGTAAACGAGGAGCTTGTGAGTGGTTTGGCAGGTGGAACAAAGAAAAAAGATAATAATTCGACAATGCCAAAGGCTATTGGAGCACCACATGCTTGTGAAATTGAGTATTGCATGGGTAATTTGCCACTTATTAAGGACTACGCTTGGACTGCGGACGATTATAAGGTTTCGGAAACGATGCAAAACTACTTTGCTAATTTCATTAAAACGGGTAATCCCAATGGAGTAAATTTACCAAATTGGCCAGTTGTTGATGCGCAATCTTTGACACCTCCAGTTATGGTTATAGATGTGGATTCTAAGGCAGTAAATGCCAGTGATGATGCAAGATACCTCTTTTGGGATAGGAAATATTTAAACCAATAAAATTAAACCTGTTTAGAAATCTATTTAAAAATATAGACCAAATTTCATTGTTAAAAAATTCAATTTGCTCATCGTTCGAAAGAGTGATGAGCAAATTTATTTTAGCCCCAGTAATTAAATAGAAAATAACAAGAGACCTTTTTTATCTCTGTTACAACTATATATTTTCAAGCGATAGTTAATCAATTAATCGTTTATTTCCAGTCGCTTTTGAATCTATAACGCTCTCCAATGACCATGGTTTTTCAGATTCAAAACGGGCTGCTCTAGCATCACACTCAAAACGCTTGCAGTGTTTGCAATGGGCAGTTTTACATCCATCAAAATGAATTGTTAAATCAACTTTATGAGGATATTCGTCAGCGATAATCTGTTTTAAAAGGTCGTTTTCGATATGCGCCTCTCGAATATTAAAATACCAAGGCAAAGTAAGGTCGCAGTCCAAATGTAATACATCCCCATATTTAACCATTCGAAGATTATGAATATCTATCCAATTAGGCTTTCTGTTTTCATAAATACATTTACTAATTACGGTTATCTCCTCAAAATCAGCCCTATCCATTAAATTATTAATACTTTCACGTAAAATTTTAACTCCTGTATAGATAATGATAGAGCCAAAAATAATGGCCATTAAACTATCTAACCAAAGTTGTTTTGTTAAGAAGAGTAACAACAAACCAATAAGTAATCCAATGGTTGAATAGGTGTCAGACTGAAGGTGCTTTCCTCCGGCAACAAGCGCAATAGAGTTATGCTTCTTACCAACCCTTATGCTATAATATCCTAAAACATAATTAGTTATTCCACCTAACGCAACTATAAGAATACCATAATCAAGCTGTTCAATTGGCACGGGTTCATAAAGTCGTCTAATTGATTCAATGATCATCAAAACACCCGCCACTGCAATCAAAAGACCTTCTAACGAAGCACTTAGAAGCTCTACCTTGCCATGTCCAAAAGGGTGATCTAAATCGCTTGGTTTACTTGCCCAATACAAGCTATAAAGCGTTACTGCGCCAGCCACCACATTAACAATACTCTCAAATGCGTCGG
>JAGPHP010000124.1 GCA_018055415.1 Breznakibacter sp.
GTCATCTCATCTTAGCGACAATGAACGTAAGTGGTTAAAAATAAATACACAGCCAATATAGGTGTTGTGTTAATATATGAAAGAGTGGAGTTTTATCATGATCTCCACTCTTTTGTGTGTAGATATGTGGGCTTATCGACGATTTGATTTTTTTTGAATTGACTATGTTAACAGAAAGTTAAATGTCAAATCATCATAAAAGAATATCTTAGTTTATCTGTTTTTTGGAGCTATTAGAAATAAAAAGGTACTATTTTTGCGTTTCGATTGAAATTAAAAGTTGAATTATGAAATCATTATTAATTGTATTAATTATCTTTTTTTCATTTCAAGCATCGTTAAGTGCTTCGGGTTATTCCATTAAAGTGAATGCTAAAGGTTGGGAAGACTCGACATTAATCTTGGGACACTATTTTAATAAAAAACTGTTAGTTAATGATACGATCATTCTAGACAAAAAGGGGAGTGGTACTTTGACTGGAACAAAGCAGTTACCTGGAGGCATATATTTCTTGTTTATGCCAAGCAAGGAGGTTTTGGATATTATGGTGAGCGACGATCAGATGTTCGAAATAAGTTTTTCTAAACCTAATCATCTGCAAAGTTGCGTTATCAAAGGGGCAAAAGAGAGTGAAATGTTTTGCTCATACCAGCAGTTTATCTCCAAGATGCAACAAGAAGTGAATCCGATTAGAGAGCGTTTGGAGAAAAACAAGGATAATGTTGATTCTGTAAATCATATCAAACCACAACTTGAGGCGATAGATGCTAAAGTAAAGGAGTATTGGAATAATGCAATTGCCAAAAATCCAAATACTTTTTATGCTGCATTTTTAAAGGGCATTCAAGAGGTGCAAGTGCCTGAGCCATTTGTTCCGTTTAATGAGGCTAAACGTGATTCGATAATACAATGGCGTAGATATCAATATTATAAAGAGCACGCGTTCGATAATGTTAACTTATCAGATCCGCGACTCTATTTAACACCTTTTTTAGCTCAAAAAATTGAGACTTTTTTAACACAGACAATTTTTCAGATCCCAGATTCGGTTTTGAAAGAATCAGTGAATTTGATTGAAAAAAGTAAAGGCGATTCAATCTCATTCAAGTATATGCTTTCACAACTTTTTAACTTAGCGAACGAAAGTAAACAAATGGGTATGGATAGAGTTGTGGTGGGACTTGGAGAGACTTATTACCTAAGTGGACAAGCACCATGGGCTGACAAGGAATTCTTGACAAAGTTGGATGAGCGTGTATCGAAAATGAAGCCCAATCTGGTTGGTAATATTGCTCCTGAACTGAAATTACAGACTGTTGATGGCGAGTTTCATCGTTTGTCGGAAATCAAAGCCCCTTATACAATCTTAGTGTTTTTTGAGCCTGAGTGTGGCCATTGCAAGAAAGAGATTCCTAAGTTAAATATCGATATCTGGCAAAAATATAAGTCGAAAGGAATCAAAATCATGTGTGTTTATACGCAACTCAAGCCAGAGCCGTGGACTGAGTTCGTGCAGGAGCATGCACTACACGAGTGGATCAATGTTTACGATCCATATAATTTATCGAATTATCGTAATTTATATGATGTTTATAGTACCCCCGTTATTTATATATTAGATAAAGATAAGCGAATCGTTGCAAAGCGAATCGCTGTTGAAGATATTGCTGGATTCTTAGATCATTATCTGAAATAGCCACAAAATAGAGAATTATATAATGGTTAGAAACCTATTGTTACTCCTTGTGGTAACACTTTTTAGCGCTTGTGATAAGTCCGACGAACAATTGGCTTATCCTCCAGAGGCATATATAAAAACACCAACCAATGGATTCGAGATCGATATTGCAGATACGCTTCAATTAGAGCCCCAAATTATTTACGATTACAATACAACCTACCAGTGGTATTTAAACGGGGTTGAAATTGAAGGAGCTACAAATCGAATATATAAGGCGATTCCAAAGAATCAGTATGGAATGTATAACTACAGTTTTGTGGTCTCAAACGATTTGGGTATTGATACACTTAATATTCCTGTTGCGGCCATAACCAAAGTAGATTTTGAGGAGTTTGAATTGGAAACCAATAGCTACTCACTTGGCGATGGGGGGATGTCTGTGCGATCGAGCAAAATTATTGATTTACCTGTTAACTGGGATAAAACAACAGGTTTATGGAGCGGTTTTGCATTCAGTAATAAATACACAACGACCAAGGATAGCGCAAAATATCAGTACTCAGTTTATAACAGCACAGGTGGAGATGAGAAATCAAAAATTTTTTTAGTTCTCTCGGGTGAAGATGAGAAAGAGACTTTTTTGACGTTTAATGATTCAAGGAGTCATCAGGTTGGCAATGTCTCTTTTGCATGTAATAATTACACATATTGGGCTGTGAAAGATGGTTTTGAGAGTTTACAACTAGCTCCCTATGCTATTCCATCCGATTACCTTGCTGTAAGAATTACGGGATATGATGCGAATGGCAACACAACGGCTTATGGCGATTATTATATTGCAAATTTCATTACCGATAATCCTCGGAATACACGAATCTTGTCTAATTGGGAGTATGCGAATTTAGAAGATTTAGGTGTGGTTGCAAAAGTTGGATTTAAGTTTCATAGCTCAAGAGCTGATATTAAAGGTGTTGTTACTCCTGCATTTTTGTGCATCGATAACATTCGGATTATTAAATAATAGCAAAATATATCAAATGTCACGGATAAAATGATAGGTGTTCAAATTTTAGATTTGTATCATTTCATCTATATTTGCACCTTATGAGAAAAATTGGATTTCTAGTTGTCTGTTTTGCTGTTTTTACGTCATTTTTACATGCCGAAAATGATTCGGTGGTTGTTCAAAATGTTCGAAATTGGAATTTAGGTGGGTTAGGTGCACGCATCGACTCGATACCTGTTGATACCGCTTTTTATAGGATTAATAATTACAATAGTGTCACTCGTGAATATCCGCACGTTTTTTATCTTTCCAATAAAGGCACTGCCTACCACTCTAACTCATTGGTAGATCAGTATCGTACAGATGATTTTTTGTTTATTTCAAATTTATCGCTCTATTTTAGAAATCCAGCCGATATTGAGTTTTACAATACGACTACTCCCTATACCAATATTCAATACTATTATGCAACACCAAAACGTCGTTCGGAGGAGAATATATCAGTTCTTCATACTCAAAATGTTACGAAGAATTGGAATGTTGGATTAAACTATGCTCTCTCTTCTTCAATCGGTCGTTATGATGCCTCGCAGGCCGATTATCGGAATTTTAGATTTTTCTCAAGTTATCAAGGAGAGCGATACTCTATTCATGGCGCTATTATTTATAATAAGAGTTTTAATTATGAAAATGGGGGTATTGTTAACGATTCTAACGTTATAAAAAACAATGAAGCGCTTGAACCCGAAAATATACCTGTCTATTTTCATACGGCACTCAACAAAACCGAGAATTATAGGGCGTATTTTGCCCAAAGTTATGGTATAGGTTCACTGAAATTTATGAGCACTGATTCGCTCACGCAGGTGCCTTTGGCTACGATATTTTTAACAACCGATTTAAATCAGTATGATAGGACTTATCAGATTGATAATGATGAGCTTAAATACTCATTTTATGATAGGTTTTATGTCGATTCGCTTTCGACGCGTGATTCAACACGTTATACTGCAATTAATAACACATTTCAAATCAAATTTAATGAAGAGGCTAACTCTTTGCTTCGATTTGGGGTTCGTGGTTTTATTGGCAATTCAATCGAAACATTCTTGTTGCAGTCGCCCAACGTGGTTACTTCGAGTAAAGATACCATAACTTATTACAAGAGTGAGAATGAGGTTTTGGTTTCATCGTTTGTTGGTGGAGAGGTTTTTAAAAATTTAGGTGAAAATTTTTGGTGGCGAGGCGGAGCCAAATTTTATATACAAGGTTATAAGATTGGTGAATTAGAGGCTAATGCAAGTATCGACTCTCGCTTTAAAGTTTTAGGTGAAGTTGCTGGTGTGTTTGCAAATGGATCATTTGAATTTAAAACACCTAATTACTATCAAAACACCTATTTTTCTAACCATTTTGCTTGGAGTAATGATTTTCGTAAACAAAAGATCATGCGTGCTAACTTTGGGATAAAGATACCTACGAGGGATTTTAAGATATCAGCACATGCGAATGTTTTGGGTGATGGTATTTATTGGGATGAGAGTTATATGCCCGTGCAAAGCAGTGATGTGGTTTTAACCTACGGAGCGTCGCTTTATAAACATTTCAAAATTTGGAATTTACATAGTGTTGATGACCTCTTGGTACAGTACTCTTCAAATCAGAATATTACACCACTGCCAACTTTTTCTATTTATAGCTCAAACTACTATCAGCCTAATCTGTTTAAGGTTTTAACGCTTCAATTAGGGTTTGATGTTCGTTACCACACGGCATATTATTCACCTAAGTACAACCCAGCACTTGGCGCTTTCGCCATTCAGCATGAGCGTAAGATAGGTGATTTTCCGTTTATCACCCCCTTTCTAAATGCGCATATTAAACGTTTTAATTTCTACGTTCAATATGATTTTGTGAATGCTGGTTGGCCGTCATACGACTATTTCTTGACCGTTGGTTATCCAAACAACCCTGGGACATTGAAATTTGGTGTTACTTGGAATTTCTACGATTAATTACCATCCTTATCATTGGATTTTGTCTATTTTTTTTGCTATATTGCTATAGATAATGATAATGTATTTATGCATTGTGTTTATTGCTTTGATTCAATAATCGTGAATTTATTCACGGAATCTCTTAGCAATGTTGTTGTCTAGCTTATTAGTACGCCTAGCATTAAATTCTGTTTTTATGAGCATAAGACGTTGGATTCTTATAATTTTTCTTCTGCCTATTATTGCTTGTAGTGATGGACGACTTGGTTTTATGACTCAAGATCAGATAGAGTTTCATGGCGATTTAAAGGAGTTTAAACAGCGCGGAACAATAAGGGTTGTAACAGATTATAATGCCATAAATTACTTTATCTATAAAGGGTTAGAGATAGGATATCAGTATGAACTACTCCAAGCAATGTCTAAGGATTTGGGTCTTAAGTTAGAATTGGTTATCTCAAATGATATTCAGCGAAATTATGACTCACTCTTTGATGGGAAAGTTGATTTAATTGCTACAAATATCTCGATTAATAATGATCTACCTGCTGATTTTTCTTATACTGAGCCACACAGCTATTCGCGTCAGGTTTTAGTTCAACGAAAAGGAAGTGAATCTGTCTATTTTGATTCGTTAACTCATCAGTTCAATCGATTGGTTCGCAATCAATTAGATTTAGCTAAAAAGGTGGTTCATGTTCAAAAAAACTCATCCTATTACCAACGATTAGTAGCTTTACAAAACGAAATTGGCGATTCTATCTCCATTATTGAAGAACCCGATTATACCGTTGAGCAATTAATCGCGTTAGTTTCATCTGGTGAAATTGACTATACTGTTTGTGATGAGAACTTTGCCCAAGTAAATCAAAATTTTTATCCAAATATAGATATTGAAACCGCAATCAGCTTTCAGCAGAAGATTGCTTGGGTTGTTCGAACAAATTCCCCCGAGTTTAATAAAGCCGTTAACGATTGGTTGTTAAAATTCAGACACTCTTATGGCTATTCTAAGATCTATCAAAAGTATTTTGTTAATCGTAGAACGGTTTATGTCGGAAAAATAGAGTCAACTTTTATTGTTGATAATAAAGTGTCTGTGTTTGATGATATCCTTAAAGAAGAGAGCAAACTTTTGGATTGGGATTGGCGACTTTTGGCATCACTTGTCTATCAAGAGAGTCGGTTTGATCCTGAGGCTGAATCGTGGGCTGGGGCAGGTGGTTTAATGCAATTAATGCCCGAAACAGCTCAACGTTTTGGCGTTACCAGCATCACATCTCCACGTGATAACATAAAAGGTGGTGTGCGGTATTTGCAATGGCTACAGACCAAAATTAATCCGAAAGTGTCTGTCCACACAGAACGAATTAAGTTTATTTTAGCGTCTTATAATGCTGGGCTTGGGCATGTTTTGGATGCCATGCGACTGGCCGAAAAATATGGAAAGAATCCAAAAGTGTGGACGGATAATGTTGATTATTATATTCTTAACAAGTCGCTTCCCGAATTTTATAACGATACGATTGTGAAGTGTGGTTACTGTAGAGGTGAGGAGCCCTATAAATATGTTGTTGAAGTTTTAGAGCGGTATGAGGAGTTTAAAAAGCGTTTACATTAATAGCGAGTAGTTAAGTCAAGTAATGCCAAAATAAAAAGGGAGCCCAAAGACTCCCTTTTTGTACTGAAATAGGAAACTGTAAATTACTTTGTAGCTGTTGAGTCTTTTTTGCAGCAAGCTTTTTCAGCTTTTTTGTCGCACTCTTTTTTACAATCTTTCTTGTCTGCACACTCTTTTTTGCATGCCTCTTTCTCTTTTGCGCAACAAGCCTTGTCATCGCCTTTTTTACAACACTCTTTTTTTGCTGCAGGTGCAGCAGCATCTTGTGCAATTGTCGGAGCAATAATAGCCAAAGAGAAAAGTAATACTAATGATAATGCGAATGTTTTCATGATAATCTGTTTTTTTGAATTATTAATTAAACTTATTTGTTTCTACATTTCAAAATTAACACAATAATGAACCATTTGTTGTTAATGCCATGTTAATAGTTTGCTTATGATTAAAATGGAGTTATAATAACACTAAATTTGCATATTAACATTTAGGTATGAAAAACAGTCGTCGTCATATTGTTTTAGCAATTATCTCCATCGTCTCGCTACTTTTGCTAGTGGCTGTGCAAATTATCTATATTGTAAAAGCAGCACACAAAGAGGAGGTTAATTTCTCACATTTAGCAACGTTAGCCGCCACAAAGGCGCAGCAGGAGATAACGAGTACATTTCCAGCTTGTTGTCAAAAATCGCGTCGTGTGGTGGGGCAGCGCGGACAGTGTAGATTAATGGGAATTCAAGAGCAGAGGATTGATTCTATTATAAATAAACATCTGCTC
>JAGPHP010000125.1 GCA_018055415.1 Breznakibacter sp.
GTGGTACATATATTGTCCCTTCTATACTATCAATTACATTTGTTGTTGCATCATAAAACTTCTTCTGATTGCCAAACGTAACTATGAGATTTGTATCTTCTGTTATTGATCGAGGGGTAATCGAACAGCTGCTGTTTTGGACACTATTTGGTAGAATATAGTTTAATGCATCATTACCACTATATGTAACGTCTTTAATGGTAACTACTTTATTTACTCCAACGTTTTTGTTATCGTAAGATGCCAATTTTCCAGCACCCTGAACGTTATCGAAGTTTGGAATGAGTCCGGTAATAGTTATATCAGGCACCGCTTTCGGCAGTACGTTTGTTGTTCCATCATACACCTTAGTTTGATTTGCGAATGAGATTTTTGCATTCGGTAAATTGCTTATGTTTAATGGTAATATCGAGCAAGTATCGTTTTTAATGGTTGTAGGAAGTTCATAATTTTGTGCATCGCTACCTAAATAAGAGATTCCGCTTAGAGTTACAACTTTATTCTTGAAGTCTGCTGTAGCACTGTTGTAGGCTGCAGAAGAGGCTTTTGCAGTAAAGCTGTCGTTCAATAGTAATCCAATCACTCTTATTGGTGTGTTTTTGCCATCAGGAAGTACTAAGGTGGTGCCATCAAAAACCTTTACTTGGTAGTCGAACACTATTTTAATGCCGGCTGTTAGGTAGTTTAACTTGGTTATTCTCCAATTTGGATTGATAGCTACCGGATTAATAAGGTAGTTACCCTTACGTTCGCCCGATAGATTCACATTTGTTATAGTAACAGTTCTTTGTCCAACATTTGGGGAGTCGAACGTAGCAGGTGCTCCTGATGCTTCAACCTTTGAAATGTCTCTCGATTCTATCCCAGTTAATGAAAGTAAAGGTTGTGGATTAACCGATGTTGTTGCGTCGTAAATTTTCTCCCCATTTGCAAATGTAGCCGAGCCTATATTTTTAGGAAGTATGGTTATTGTTTTTGTTTCACTTCCTGTGTAGGTAGTACTATTGCTCGTTACGATTACGACATAGGTTCCTGCGTCAATAGGATTTCCATTAATAGGATTTCCGTTTTGATCAGTGTAGGTTATTGTAATTGTGCTATTATGACTTTCGGTGATGCTAACAGGCTGTTCTTGTCCATTATAAGTCGTGATTAATGGTGTATTCCAAGTGAATATCGCTGGTGATGTATTGATTGAAGCCGTTAATCCAGTTGGTTGCACCAACGTGTAATTGTGCGCTTCTGAGCCAATAAGTCCTAGAGTGGATATCTCTATTGGTTTATTTTGACCAGCCTCTGAATTATCGAAAGTTGCTGTGACTCCGTTCTGATTTATAACCACTTTTCCTAGATCGGGTGTTGGGATCTCTTGAAGCACTCCCCAGTTTCCGATGGATGCAGCAGTTGAACCATCAGCAGCTTTATCGGCTATAGCAAAGCCTATAGCGGTGATTTCTCTTGGTAATATTTTGCCTTTTAGTGAATTAGGTTGTGTGATGGTGTAATTTGCAGCTTGATCGCCTGTTAACGAGATGGTTGCATTAACCGTTTTATCTATACCAACATTTTTATCTATAAAGGATGCGTTATAGCTGAAATCTACCTGGTCATTTGGCAAAATGCCATTTAAGGAACCACCTGTAAGCATTGCCATTGTCGTTGCGTCGTATATTTTATCCGCAACTGTTAAATTTGAAATAGTGAGACTCTTTGGAGTAATAGCGAAATTTGAACCCACAAAGTTAACTTCATAATTTGCTCCAGGGGAAGATTCGCCTGCTGTAAATGGTTTAAGTGTTCCTAAGGTAATAGGGTATTGATTAATACTCTCTCCAGCTGATCGTGCGAGTGAACCCATATAGATATTGCCGGCTGGAAGAGCGGTGTCTGTATAGGCGTATTGGAGTGGCAGTGCGCTGTTTTGATCGTAAACTTTTGTCTGACCACCTACTGCTGTGATAGTGATGTTTTTTTTAGTGATGCTGTTGTTTTGAGTAGTGTATGAGGTTGGTAAGATGTAATTATTAACCCCGTTACCGCTAAAGGTTAGCCCGTTAATTATTACGTTTTTATTGGTTCCTGCGTGGATGTTATCATATTCGGCCGACGAGTAGCCAGTAAGCATGATAGCGTCTCCGCTCTCTAAGCCACTAACAGAAACACTTGAAAGTGATAAATTAGTTGTTTGCTTCGTTCCATCGTACTCTTTTGTAAAGCTTGGAAGCGTGACCTGTAAAGAAGTGCGTAAATCTTTAGCTATTATCTCGCCTAAAGTGTTTGATGCAGTGGAACTTAGCGTGTAATTATTGTTGTTTGGAGATATAAATGTTATCCCATTTAGTGTAACGGTTTTACCAACTCCAACCTTTTTGGTGTCGAAACTCGCGCTGCTAGCCGAAGCACTTATGGACTCGTTGTTTTTAGCGCCATTTACTGTTATAATTGGAGTTGTTGCAAGAATAGTTCCATCGTATATTTTGGATACTTTAGGGAAGCTTACAGTTAGTGGTGCTTTTGTAATATTTGCACTTAAGGTTGGTTGTATTAGGGTGTAATTTGTTGCCGCGGCTCCTGTAATCGAAAAGCTGGTGTTTACTAGAATGTTTTGAGCAGCATTTGATGAAACAAACTGATTGTCGGCACTATATATTAAGGATAGTATATCTTGTCCCACAACTCCTTGTAATTGAGGAGTTCCATTTAGAGTGGCTACCGTATTTCCATCATACTCTTTATTGTTTGCCACTACATTAGTAATGGTAAGATCTTTTTTTGTAATTGTAAGTGTTGCTGAAGAGAAGCAAATTGTGAAGTTTGTTCCAGCACTTAAAGTTCCAATAGAGTAGTTATAACTTCCTACGTTTTCGCCACTTTGTCGTGATAGGCTACCTGTAAAAGCACCTCCTAAGGTGGTTACATTAAAGGAGCTTGTGTAAGTTGGTATTGGATCGCTTGATCCGTATGTTTTTGTCTGTACATTAGCCGTTATTGTTATAGGTTTAGCCGTAACTGTCAATGTAGCGCATAGGTTTTTTGTGTTGTAGTTTGATCCAGTAATAGTTGCCGACGCATTTGAAACGCCTGCATTGGTTCGTTGGTTGTTGGTATAGATGACAGATGTACCCTGGGGTAAAGTCCCACTAATAATTACAGATTTCTGAGTGTTGTCGAAAGTGTAACTTTTTGAAGGGAAGGTTATTCAACAAATGTTTGCTTTGTTAATGGTTAATATAGCACAGTTCGTGCGGCCTTTATAAGTGCCTGATGTAATGGTTACTAGAACGTTGTACTTGCCAGCATTTATAGGAGCCGACGTTGTGTAACTTGTTGTCGGGCTACCATTTGGTTTGTATTTTACCGTGTAGGTGGCTGTAAAATCAAGCGTCACTTTCACACTTTTAGGCGATCCATCGTACGTTTGGTTTGTATTTGTGATACTTATATTGCAAGCTCGTGATGTAGTTCCAACGCCCAGAAAGAGCAGAAATAAAACGATGGGTGCAAGCAGTCTAGTGCTAATTTTTTTTCAATGCAATTTAAATTTAATCCATCATTTGATACGGAGTAATTTTTCTTCATATTAATCTCTTTAATTGATAAGTAGTAGTGGAATACGTTATTCAATAAAAGGCCAACAATTTCAGTCGTACTTTCGATTCGATAATAGAATATCTCTATTTTTTTATCATATATTTCTTTTGAATAATTTGTTAACTATAAACGTAAGCTGACATTGTTGCTCCTTCACGTTAACTTCAAGGTGGAGACGGACGATTGAGACTTATTCATTCTTTGAAGCTATTCTCATTCACTGTTCTGAAAAATCCCAGTTTTGCACACTTTTTCGTGTTCGAAATATGTGTTTATGCAAGATTTGGTTGTGCAAATATAACAACAAAACGATAAAATCAATGTTGCTTGTTTAGCTTGTGTGTATAATAAGCTGTCATAGGTCTGTTTAATTGCCTATTTTTAGGGCTTTTAACACATTCAAAAAATTCACGACACAGTTTATTGTTAACATATTTTAACAATATTTTTTATAAATCACTCTTTGTAATCGTTTGCGTAAATGAAGGGCTGTTAAAAAATATAAAGCCTCTTAAGAACAACTTAAGAGGCTTTACTGATATTTATGATACCGTAGTTTATTGGGGAATATCTTTATGCATGATGTTTATATCCATCTTGCTCAAGCAAATTGAGCATTTTCATCGTTGCTACAATTGCCGCTGCAGTTTGATCCACATCTAAGCCTTTGGTTTTAAATATATTACCATGTATCTCCCAAGAGATGATTGTTTCAACAAGCGCATCTGTTTTTCCTCCAGGAGGGATGGATACTACATAATCCGTTAGCACAGGTCGTTGTTTGCCTAGCTGATCGTATATTTTCCATATTGCTTTTACAAAGGCATCGTATTGTCCATCGCCCACACACTGCTCTTCGTACTCGTTATCACCAATCACTAAACATACCGAAGCAACTGGTTTTAAGTCTTTTGTCAGTGTCAAGAAGAAGTTTTTAAGTTTAATATTCTCCGCTATGGAGCCGCTATGGAGTATGTCTGAGATGATATAAGGTAAATCTTCAGTTGTTACAACCTCTTTTTTGTCTCCCAACTCAATGATCCGTTGGGTAACTTTTTTCATATCTTCGGGTGAGAGTTCAAGATGAAGCTCTTCGAGATTTTTAAGGATATTGGCTTTTCCAGATGTTTTTCCTAGTGCATATTTTCGTACTCTGCCAAAACGCTCCGGCAATAGATTGTTGTAATAGAGATTATCTTTTGAGTCGCCATCGGCATGAATGCCAGCACATTGCGTAAATACATAATCTCCCGTGAGTGGTTTGTTGCCCGGAATACGAATACCTGAAAAGGTCTCCACCATTTGACTTATCTTGGTGAGTTTGCTCTCATCTAATGAGTTTGGTAAATGCAAGTGGTCGTTTATCACCCCTAAAACACTGGCCATTGGAGCATTTCCAGCTCTTTCGCCCAATCCATTTACGGTTGTATGAATTCCTTTAATACCTGCTTTTAGTGCCGAATAGACGTTAGCAACCGCGAAATCGTAATCGTTGTGAGCATGAAAATCGAAATGGATATCTGGGTATCGGTCAACCATCTCTTTACAAAATTCATAACAGACATCTGGATTAAGTACTCCTAACGTGTCGGGCAACATAATTCGCTTTACATTAAGTTGTTGCAATCCGTCAACCAAGAAGAATACATATTCAGGTGAGTTTTGCATTCCGTTTGACCAATCTTCTAAATAGACATTGATGTCGATGCCCATTTCGTTGGCCGCTTCAATGGTTTTGGTGATATCATTAAGATGCTCTTCTGGACTTTTTCGCAATTGCGATGTCACGTGTTTTAGTGAGCCTTTGGTGAGCAGATTGCACACTTTAGCTCCAGCGCGCTCCATCCATTGTAGGGATACATTATTATCTACAAAGCCAAGTACCTCAATTTTATCAAGATAGCCATGCTTTGATGCCCATTCTGTGATTTTTTTAACCGCTTCAAATTCGCCCTCCGACACGCGTGCCGAGGCAACTTCTAAACGATCTACTTTGACCTCTTCGAGAAGTAGCCGCGCTATGGCTAGTTTCTCCGCAACATTAAACGACACGGAGGTGGTTTGTTCCCCGTCGCGCAAAGTGGTGTCCATTAACTCTATCTTCATAATAGTATGTTTCGATGTAAAAGTATTCTCATTCATGCTGATACACATCTTATAATTAAAGGATTAAGATGGCTAAAGGTTCAATTGTGCTCTGGGTTTTAATTGGTTGGCGAAGTTACAATTTTTCTTTAAGATATATAAAGCGTAAAAATGTTTCTATTCAATGTTTAGTGGTTTTTAAAATCTGTTTAAAACGCTAATTATGAGATTTTTAACTGTATTCATCTCTTCGGTTTTGCTCGATGCAACAAAGAGCGTTAGTGTAGCTAAGGCATCGTTGCTGATGATTGGGGTGCCGTTTTCTTGAATAAGTGCATCGTTGGATTGCAAAAAGTATAGAAAACAGGCCGCTGCGATGCGTTTATTCCCATCCACAAAACTGTGATTTTTTACAATGAGATAGAGTAGGGTGGCCGCTTTCTCTTCGAGCGATGGGTATAATTCGCAATCGCTAAAACATTGAGCAATTTGATTGACCGAACTTTCAAAGCTGTTGTCTTTGGGTTTGGCAAAAACGTCGGACTTAAAATCGGATTGCATCTCTTTAACGATAGCAAGGTAGTCTGTCACTTTCGGGAAATTGGTCTCTTTGATCGTTTTTCCAGCTTTATCTAGTTCTTCATGGTCGTAGTCGTCCAATAGCTCCAACCCTTTTGCAAATAGTCGCAACGACTCGATATTCGCATCCTCTTGCTGCGCCTCAATGGCTCTACTTAAAATACGAATACCTGTTTTAAGGTACTCAACCTCTTGTTGTTTTTGCTTTAAACGGTTCTCGTTAATTGCATAACCTTGCACTAAATAATCCTTTAGGCGTTGAGTTGCCCATTGGCGGAATTGGGTGCCTCGTTTGGAGTTTACACGATAACCTACTGATATTATGGCGTCGAGATTGTAGAATTCGATATTCCTTTCAACAGCTCTCTCTCCCTCATGTTGAACTGTCGCAAATTTTGCGACAGTTGAATTTCTATCAAGTTCACCCTCGGCGAAGACATTTGAAATATGCTTACCTATGGTTTTTATATCCCTATCAAATAATTGGGCAAGCTGTTGTCGATTAAGCCAGACACTCTCATTCTCAAGTGTTACTGATAATTCTATTTGATTATCGGTAGATCTGTATATTTCTATGTTGTTCATAAATTTTAGGATTAAATCTGGTTCAGTTGTAAGTGTCAGTTGTCAAGAATTACTTGATAACCAAAATTCTGATATCGATATTAAAGTATTTTAGTATAATAATTTCATATATTTCAACTACCGATAAATACTCGTTAGTTGATAAATTCTAGAGTCATAACTAACCTGTTCTATTTTGGAACAGGTTGCTGAAAAAGTGTTGATATGAATTATTCTTGGTGAAATCCCAATCT
>JAGPHP010000126.1 GCA_018055415.1 Breznakibacter sp.
TTCAATATTTTCTGATACGTTTCGTAACCAATATCGGATATAAAACCACTTTGCTCGCCACCTAACAAATTACCGGCGCCACGGATATCCAAATCCTGCATCGCAATTTGAAAACCACTTCCAAGCTCCGAAAACTCCTCTATAATGCGTAATCGACGTTTTGCATCTTGAGGTAAAACCGATGGCGGAGGTGCCAACAAATAACAATAAGCTTTTTTATTGGAACGCCCCACCCTACCTCGAAGTTGATGCAACTCACTTAATCCAAAGTTATTAGCATTATTTATAATGATAGTGTTGGCATTTGAGATATCTAAGCCCGACTCAATAATGGTGGTACACACCAGCACATCGTAATCGCCATTTATGAACGACAAAATCCGATCTTCTAACTCAGCCGCTGGGAGTTGTCCATGGGCAATACCCGTCTTCACATGAGGTAGAAGCGTTTCGATACGCACCGCCAACTCCGTTAAATTATTAATCCGATTATTTAAGAAGAAGACCTGCCCTCCCCTATTAACCTCCTGACTAATAGCATCTTTTATCACCTTATCGTTAAACGTATGCACCTCGGTAACTACTGGATGGCGGTTGGTTGGGGGCGTATTTAAAACAGACAAATCGCGTGCACCTAAAAGCGAAAACTGCAAAGTACGCGGTATTGGTGTGGCGGTAAGGGTAAGGGTATCCACATTGACTTTAATCTCCTTAAGTCGCTCTTTTACAGCCACTCCAAAGTGCTGCTCCTCATCAATAATCAGCAAACCTAAATCGTGGAATGCCACATCTTTGCTAATAATTCGATGGGTGCCGATGAGAATATTAATTTTTCCCTTTTTCAGATCCTCCTTTATCTCCTTGGTCTCTTTGGCGCTTCGCAAACGGCTTAGATGCTCGATGGTACAAGGAAAATCTTTAAGACGGTCGCTAAAAGTTCTAAAATGTTGAAGCGCCAAAATGGTTGTTGGCACCAAAATAGCCACCTGCTTGTTATCGGCAACGGCTTTAAAGGCTGCTCGCACCGCAATTTCGGTCTTTCCAAAGCCCACGTCGCCACAAATAAGGCGATCCATTGGGGTACTCGACTCCATATCCAGTTTTACAGCACGAGTGGATTTGTCCTGATCGGGCGTATCTTCATACAAAAACGAAGCTTCTAGCTCGGTTTGCATATAGCTATCGGCCGAGAATGCAAAGCCAGGCTCCGACTTTCGTTTGGCGTAAAGCGCTATCAATTCACGCGCAATATCCTTAACCTTACTTTTGGTCTTCTCCTTTAAATTTTGCCAAGTTGCACTCCCCAGTTTATTAATTTTAGGTGGCTCTCCATCTTTACCCTTAAACTTGCTTATTTTATGAAGCGATAAGATATTAACAAAAAGCACATCGTTATCCCTGAAAACCAAGCGAATAGACTCCTGATGCTTACCATTTTCATTCGTAGTTACCAATCCGCCAAATCGCCCTACACCATGATCGATATGCACAACATAATCGCCTGGATTCATGCGCGTTAACTCTTTCAGAGAGATAGCATTTTGAGCAGCCCTAGGCTTGTCGGTACGGAGTGAATATTTATGATAACGCTCAAAAATTTGATGATCGGTATAGAGACAAAGAGCCAAATCGTCGTCTATCAACCCCTCGTGAAGGGTGTGCAAAATTGGCTTGAAGGTAATTTCAGAGCGCTTTTCGCGATAGATGGAGAGAAGTCGTTCGAACTGCTTTTGATTATCGGCCAAGATGTATCGCTCAAAACCATCACTCGTCCGTTGCAGAATATCGGTTTCGAGCAGATCGAAGTTTTTATGAAAGCGAGGTTGTGGATGCTGATGAAATTCAATAGTAAGAGAGGTTTTCATCCCACTTGAACTCCCCATTTCGAGCAGTGTGTAATTAGATAAAGTCTGGGTAAAAGCGGTAGGTGCCGATAACTCATTTACACTCACGGCATGCTCTTCGTCCTCATTAATCTCCTCCTGCTTGAGAGCCACCTCATCGTAAATATGCTCCATTTGCGACTCGATAAGATGGAGGTTTTGAACCCAAAGACGCAAATTTTCGGGAAAAAGATCAACCAAATCAACCTTCTGATTATCAACATTATTACCAGCTAAATTTGGAATAATCGTAACCCCCTTTTCTCGTGAGATGGAGAGTTGCGTTTCGAGATCAAACGTGCGAATTGACTCTACGACATCGTCAAAAAAGTCGATACGATATGGATTTTCGTTCGAAAAAGAGTAAATATCCACAATACTTCCACGCACAGCATATTGACCTGGCTCGTAAACGAAGTCCACACGCTCAAACTTATAAGCATGTAACATCTCAACAACAAACTCAATATCAATACGTTCTTCAACCTTTACGTGCAGAGTTGACTCCTCAATTTTCTTAAACGATGGTACCTTTTCGAGTAGTGCCTCGGGATAAGTTACAATGGTAAAATTTGGAGCTGTTGTGAGTACTTGAATAGCCTCGGTGCGTAAGATAATATTTGAGGTATCCTGCTCGCCATTAGCTGCATTTCGACGAAAAGATGATGGGAAAAAGAGCAGATTTTGGGGTTTGTTTAAGAGCAGATTAATATCATTATAAAGATATTGCGCCTCCTCTTTATCGGGCAAGATGATGATACTTTTTTGCGAATCGTGAAACATTGAAGCAACAATCGCTTTTCCACTTCCGGCAACTCCCTGAATATGAATCGATTTACCACCACCATCAAATGCCTTTCGAATAAGCTCAATACTCTTGTGCTTTTTATACAGATCTACTACCAACGAAATCTCTGCAGCTTGTTCTCCCTTTTTCATCAAACCCAAACTTTATAAACGAAAAAAGACACTTACCAAAGCAAGTGTCTTTACAAAATTAGATAAAAATATGGTTATTCAAGTTCTGAAGGCCAAATATAGGTCTCTTCATCTTCATCAATAAACGGCGACCATTGAATCTCGTTAAGTATTTGGTTTTCAAACCAAAAAGTAACGTTGTTTTCAGGGAAAGATACCACTTCTACCACCACATCAGGATCTTCGCTCTCAAGCTCTTCACCTTCAGGTTCGCCCATATCCGACTCCTCTAAAAACTCAAGAACCTCTTCCATGGTTAATCCAATAAGAGGCTGTTCGTCAAACAGATAGTCCGATCCGCTTACTGCAATAGAGGTCAATCTATAGTCGTCAATCTCATCAAATGAGAGCGACAATTCAAGTTCATCATAGTGCCACTGCTCGGTTAAACCGCCCTCTCCAGACTCATCTAAAGAGACAGACTCAACCTCATCAGGGTTCCCTAAAAGAGCTTTAACTTCATCGCGTGACAAGCCAAATTGAACGGCGTCTAAACCTTCGCCAGGTACAATGTTAATGTAATTCATAATTAAAATATAAAGTTCGGTTAATTACAACTCTCTTCATTTAAAACAGCGCCAAGTTACTCTTTTCTCTAATCTTTTTCATTTGACCAATAAATAAAAATGATTTCGAGTAGTCAAATTACAACTATACGCTTGCTTATCAAATAATTAGCTTTTTGTTAAATTTTGTAAAGCATCCCAACATAACCCCGTCATATGATTAAAGAATTACTATTTTTGCCAACGAAAAAATTTTCTCCCTTATTAAACGAGAAGATAAATTTTTGAGGGTAATAACTAATTCAAATATTTCTGAAATGACCGAATTGCAAGCCATTATTATTGGCATTATTGAAGGATTAACCGAATTTCTTCCCATTTCATCAACTGGGCACATGATTTTAGCCTCGGCGGCTTTGAAAATTGGCGACAATGAGTTTGTGAAGACTTTTGAGGTAGCTATTCAAATTGGTGCCATTATGGCTATCGTGCTACTCTACGCGCGTAAATTTTTAACCACATTCAAACTCTATCCCAAACTTATTGTGGCGGTAATTCCTGCGCTGGCTATCGGCTTTTTTGCCCATTCGTTTATCAAAGCCTATCTTTTTAACGCCATTGTTGTCTCTACCACCTTGATTATTGGGGGCGTTATCTTGATTTTAATAGATAAATGGTTAGTAGGAAAAGAGTCGGAGCTTGAACAAGTCGAAGATATTAGCTACAAAAATGCCTTTCAAATAGGATTAGCCCAATGCGTCTCGATGATTCCGGGCGTTTCGCGAGCTGCTGCCACAATTATTGGCGGTGTTTTTAACGGATTTAACAAGAAACAGGCAACCGAATTCTCATTTTTACTGGCCGTTCCAACCATGGTGGCAGCTACAGGCTACGATTTGCTAAAAACCATAAAAGAGGGTGTTGTTGTAATTGGCGATCAAGAGATTAAACTACTAATCATTGGATTAATTGTAGCCTTTATTTTTGCCATTATTGCAGTAAAACTCTTCTTAAAACTGATTCAAAACTACGGATTTAAATCATTTGGATATTATCGCATAGCTATTGGTGTGGCTTTTTTAGTGTGGTATTTTTTAGGCGGAGTGATGCCTTCGGTATAAATCAGAGATCAATTGATTAAAAAACAATATATTAAGAGACTATTTAGATGAAAGTTTACAAATTTGGAGGAGCATCGGTTAAAGATGCTGAAGGCGTTAAAAATGTGGCTCAAATAATTCAAGCTGAGTCCGATAACTTAATCATTGTCATCTCAGCAATGGGCAAAATCACCAATGCTCTTGAGCTTTTGGTTAAAGCTTATGTTGAAAAAGATGACGCGCAGATAAAGGGTCAGATGGATGAATTTATGACATTCCACACCAATATCGCAAGCAATTTGGGAATCAATAACGATGCTTTCTTGGTTGGATTTTCAGCACTTTTACGACCATTGAATGAGTTTTTGAAATCAACTCCCACAGCCGATTACGACTTCAATTACGACCAAATTGTATCTTTTGGCGAATTAGCCTCGACCTTTATTGTGGCTCAATATCTTAATAAAATTGGTGCTTCAACCATTTGGCGCGATGTGAGAGAGGTTATTAAAACCGACAACACCTATCGTGATGCGGCCATTAATTGGGAAAGTACCCTAAAAAATGCCAAACGCTCATTTACCTTTTTGCACACTAAACGCTACTTAACCCAAGGGTTTTTAGGGTCAACTGATTTAGGTGCAACAACAACCTTAGGACGCGAAGGTTCAGATTTTACAGCGGCCATACTTTCGCACTGCATGGATGCCGAGTATATGGCCATTTGGAAAGATGTGCCAGGGGTTTTAAATGGCGATCCACGCTGGTTACCGAATACCATCAAACTGAATGAAATATCGTACCACGAAGCCATTGAAATGACCTTTTTTGGAGCATCGGTGATACATCCAAAAACCGTTAAGCCACTGCAGAACAAACAGATACCCCTATTAGTAAAATCATTTATTGAACCAAAAGAAGACGGCACACTTATAAAACATAAAGAGAAAGATGTGATGCCACCAATCTATATTAAGAAAGGAAATCAGATTTTCTTAACCATCTCGCCGCGCGATTTCTCTTTTATTATAGAGGGGAATTTGAGCGATATATTTGCTCTATTTAGCAAACATCGTATCAAAATTAATCTGATGCAAAACTCGGCGTTAAACTTCTCTGCCTGTTTTGATACGCCTCGCCAACTAGAGGCACTCATCAATGATTTAAAAGAAAAATATTCTGTGCGTTACAACGACAACATGGAACTCGTTACCATTCGTCACTACACACCTGAAGCGATACGACTCATTACAAAAAATAAAGAGGTGATAGATAGCCAACTAAGTCGTGAAACTGCTAGATATGTACTAAAGGCATCCCCTTGGAATTTTTAACAATCAAATAATTATATAAAAAGAGGGCTCTCCATAACTAGGAAAGCCCTCTTTTTGTATTTAAACCCCTAAAGCACAGTATCAACTAAAGAATAAGGTAGTCCAAAAGCATCGGAGACGCCTTTATAAACAACCTTGCCATCAACAATATTCAACCCCTTACGAAGCTCTAAATTATCTCTACAAGCAGCTTTCCATCCAAAATTAGCCAACTGTAGTGCATAAGGAAGCGTTGCATTGGTAAGCGCTATAGTTGAGGTAAACGGCACAGCTCCAGGCATATTTGCCACACAATAGTGAACCACTTCATCAACAATAAACGTAGGATGCTCATGCGTCGTAGGATGTGTGGTTTCAAAACATCCTCCCTGATCCACAGCCACATCTACCATCACCGTTCCTGGACGCATAATTTTAAGCATATCTCTGGTTATTAATTTTGGAGCCTTGGCTCCAGGAATAAGCACGGCACCAATAACCAAATCGCTATTTTTAATGGCATTCCGTATATTTAACTCGTTGGCAATAATGGTGGTAACATTAGCTGGCATCACCTCTGACAGATAACGAAGTCGATCTAAATTAGTATCCATCAAAACCACATTAGCCCCAAAACCCGCAGCTATTTTAGCGGCCTGTGTACCCACAACGCCTCCGCCCAAAACCAATACTTTTGCAGGCGCAACACCAGGAACTCCACCAAGCAAAATTCCACGACCATTGTAAGTCTTCTCTAAATATTTAGCGCCCTCTTGCGTTGCCATTCGTCCAGCCACCTCCGACATAGGAATCAGTAGGGGGAGGCGATGCGTAGCGGTTTCAACAGTTTCGTAAGCAATACAAGTAGCCTTTTGCTTGATCATCGCTTGTGTGAGCGTTTCGGACGAAGCAAAATGAAAGTAGGTAAATAGCAAGTGGTTAGCCCTTATCAAAGGATACTCTTTCTCGATAGGCTCTTTTACTTTCAAAACCATCTCGGCAATATGATAAGTCTCTTCAATGGTTGGGACAATTTTGGCCCCCGACTGAACATAAATTTTATCCGAGAATCCGCTACCTACCCCTGCACCAGACTGAATATAAACATCATGACCACATTTAACAAATTCCATTACACCACTTGGTGTAATCGCAACCCTATTTTCATTGGGTTTTATCTCTTTGGGAATACCTATTTTCATAACAATCAGTTTATATAGTATAAAGAATGTGCAAGCCTC
>JAGPHP010000021.1 GCA_018055415.1 Breznakibacter sp.
AAGCTCTTCATAGAGTTCGTTTCTAAACCTCTGTGGCTCACTGATGATAACATATCTGTAAAACGAAAGTGTTATCCGCTTAAAGGTCTCTCTCTCTAAACGCATTTTTAATTCTTGCGGACTTAACTTGTTTATTAATTTTCTGTTAGCGCTGTTTGGATCCATCTTTTACTTCTCTTTTTTATTGTTCGACGAAATAAAACACCTTAATGTCTGAAATGTTTTGAAATCGATATTTCATCTTAACGAATATTTAACTACAAAAAAGTAAGAGGCACTCCAAGTAGGTATTTAAAAAGTTGTATATTCGTGGCTCATTTTAAGAAACTAATTTAATGGAAAAAGTAAGTTATGCCTTAGGGTTAAGCTTGGCTAGCAACCTCAAAGCTAGCGGAATAGATGGATTAGACTACGCAGCATTTGTGCGTGGAGCGCAACATTTTTATGAAGATCAGCCATACGAAATGTCGTCAGAGCAAGCGCATGAAATCATAAATAACCATTTTCAACAAGCTCAACAGCAGAAATCGGGTAAAAATCTTGAACTTGGAAAAGCTTTTTTAGCCGAAAATGGGAAAAAAGAGGGTGTTGTAACGCTAGCTAGTGGACTTCAATATCAAGTTCTTACCGAAGGAACAGGTAAAACACCAACTGCTGCCGATGAGGTGGAGTGCCACTACCATGGTATGCTTATCGATGGTACCGTGTTCGACAGCTCAGTTGAACGTGGCGAGCCTGCTACTTTTGGCGTAATGCAAGTTATTGGCGGTTGGGTCGAAGCTCTTCAACTAATGAAAGAGGGCTCTAAATGGCGTCTTTTCATCCCAGCGCATTTAGCTTATGGCGAACAAGGGGCGGGCAACTCAATTGCTCCAAATTCTACCCTTATTTTTGATGTAGAATTATTAAAAATCATATAATTAAAACAAACTGTAAATTTATGAAACTAAGATTATTAACATTTGCCGCTGCTGCAATGATTGTTTCGATCTCTTGCGCACGCATTCCTCACACAGGTAAAATTGCCCTTAAAAACGAAGTTGATAGCGTAAGTAACGCTTTAGGCTTTATGATGGCAAAACAGATGGTTACTAACTTCCAAGGTCCATTTGATACAATCAACGTAGCTGCTCTTGCTCCTGTTTTTGCAAAAAGCAAAATGAAAAAAGAGATGCTTGATCGTTACAAAACATCGTTCGACACAATTAGCGAAGAGGCTTTTTATGCTGGTCTTTTCAATCAGTTAGCTGAGCCAAAAAACAACAACTTCAAAGAGGCCGATGCTGATACCTATTTGAGAGGTATTTACACTAAAAAAATGCAACAAAAGCAAGATCTTAAAGCGCAAGCGGGAGTGAAAAATCTTGAGATTGGCCGTGCATTTTTAGCTGAAAATGGCAAAAAAGCTGGTGTAATCACTACTGCTTCGGGTCTTCAATACGAAGTTCTTAAAGCAGGTAATGGTCCAAAACCAAAAGCCGAAGATAAAGTAAAGGTTCATTACCACGGTACAACTATCAACGGTACTGTATTTGACAGCTCAGTGCAACGTGGCGAGCCAGTTGAATTTGGTGTAGGTCAAGTAATCAAAGGATGGACAGAGGCATTACAATTAATGTCAGTTGGTAGCAAATTTAAACTTACTATCCCTTCTGAGTTAGCTTATGGCGCACAAGGTGGTGGCGACAAAATCGCTGGTAACGAAGTTCTTGTTTTCGAAGTAGAGCTTTTAGAGATTACAAAATAATCGCACACAACTTATATAAAAAGAGGCTTTCAATCAAGAGAGCCTCTTATTTTTTGTGTGGAGGTGCCGCCAAAAGGGCAATTTCTTCGTACAGACGCACCGCTGTGCGTCTCTAACACTCCTTATATCGGCCCTTTTGTCGTCGGGTCGCCGCTTCAACTCCTCGCCCCGCTTCGCAAGCTCCGCGTTGCTGTGGGGTTTCTCGCTCTGCCCCTCACCCGCTTCCATAGCATAAACTCTCATCATTTAAAAAACATTACACTCATAGCTTTGTTTTACTATTAACATGGCATTAACAACAACGCATTTTATTTTAGATTAAATTTGTATATCTCATTGAATAAGTGATTATTATTTGAAAAATGAAAAAAGTTGTTTCCATAATATTGAGTCTCTTTTTGCTGGTTTCAGGGTTACACCTAACGCTGGCAACTCATATATGTGGAGGCGAGGTAGCAGCCGTAAAATGGTCGGTAGCGCACGAAAACGCTAGTTGTGGAATGCAACCTCTTAGTTGCGATGCTTCTAAATCGACTCATCTAAAATCAAATTGTTGTCAAGATGAGATACGCTCTTTCTCTGTAGATAGCAATTACTCCCCATCGTCAAATCAAGAGATTAAAAGAGAAATAAGCTCTTCATCAATCTTTTTTGTACCAACCAGTTTTGGTACTGATATTATTCTCGTTTCTCAATTTTTGTTCGCAAATTTTAATCCACCCCAATGGATATCGCCCTCGGAAGTGAGTTTGGCGGAGATTTGTGTTTATCGTAATTGATTATTAAATAATGAATTGTAAGGTTATTGGTTTTGAAATACTAATAGCTATTGTAATGTTATTTTATTAATTTTAAGAGTATTACGTTAAAAACGAAAATCATGAAAGCAATTAAAATTATTATTCCAGCACTCGTTGTGGTGCTATTCGCGGCTTGTTCTAACGCACAAACAAAAGAAAAATCGAAAGTAGAATCATCAGTAGAGGTTGTTGCAAATTCATCTGGCACACTTAACGTTTCGGGAAACTGTGAGATGTGTAAAGAACGTATAGAAAAGGTAGCTAAAATTGAAGGTGTGGCTATGGCTGAGTGGATAGCAGAATCAAAAACTCTTTCAGTTTCTTTTGATAGCACCAAAACCAATATCGATGCTATTGCCAAAGCTATTGCAGCCGTTGGGCACGATAACGAAAAGGTAAAAGCCGACGATAAGGTTTATAGTACACTACCGGGTTGTTGCCAATATGAGAGATAGTTAGGTTTTAAAAAATCTCTCGCAAAGACGCGAAGGCGCAAAAGTTGATGATTGACCTCCCCCAACCCCTCCAAGGGAGGGGAGCTAAGACGTTACTTTCAAATTATTTCCCATGTCCCCCTCCCTTGGAGGGGCTAGGGGAGGTCGCAAATCACATTCCACCATTTTATCTCCATTCCCATGTTCAATTGGCTTGTAAAATATTTTCTCGAAAACCGACTGGTCACCTTCATTCTACTGGGGTTGTTTTTGGTGCTTGGTTTGGCCTATTCCCCTTTTAATAGTGGCGATAGCCTACTTCCGCGCAACCCAATTCCTGTTGATGCGATACCCGATATTGGCGACAATCAGCAAATTGTGGCTACCGAATGGATGGGGCGCTCGCCCAAGGATATTCAAGACCAGATAACTTATCCGCTAAGCAGCAGTTTGTTGGGTATTCCGGGTGTTAAAACCATCCGAAGCACCTCCATGTTTGGGATGTCGTTTATCTACATCATTTTTAAAGATGAGTATGAGTTTTACTGGACTCGCTCGCGCATCTTAGAAAAACTAAACTCCCTGCCTGCAGGCACGTTACCTGCGGGTGTAACGCCAACTCTTGGTCCCGATGCTACGGCTCTCGGACAAATTTATTGGTACACCCTTGAAGGACGCGATCCTAATACAGGTGAGCCTACAGGTGGTTGGAATCCACAAGAGTTACGAACTATACAAGATTACTACGTTAAATACGGCTTAGCCACGGCCGAAGGTGTTTCGGAAGTGGCTGGCGTGGGAGGTTTTGTGAAGGAGTATCAGGTAGATATCAATCCCGAAGCGCTAAAAGCCTACAGCGTAACAGTAATGGATGTGATGACGGCTGTGCAAAAAAGTAACCTCGACATTGGTGCCGAAACGGTGGAGCTCAATCAGGTGGAGTATATTATCCGCGGGTTAGGTTATGTTAAGAGTCTCGACGATTTAGATAATTCGGTGGTTACCGTGCGCAACAACGTTCCCGTTCGTATAAAAGATGTGGCGCACACCTCCTTTGGCCCTGCTACTCGTAGGGGTGGACTCGATAAAGGGGGCTCCGAAGCGGTTGGTGGCGTTGTGGTTGCCCGATATGGCTCTAACCCCATGGAGGTCATCAATAATGTAAAAGATAAGATTAAGGAGATCAGTCCAGGCTTGCCTCAAAAGAGACTTCCCAACGGACAAATCTCGAAAGTAACGGTTGTCCCTTTCTACGACCGCACGGGGTTGATTAAAGAGACCATCGGGACGTTAGAGTCGTCGTTATCGCACGAAATTTTGATAAGTATTATCGTCATTATCGTTTTGGTATTGAATCTTCGCGCCTCCATTATTGTGGCGGGTTTGCTGCCGTTGGGCGTATTAATGACCTTCATCTTAATGCACTTTTTTGGCGTGAATGCCAACATTGTAGCGCTTTCGGGTATTGCCATTGCTATTGGTGTGATGGTGGATATTGGTATTGTGGATGTGGAGAATATTCTGCGGCACTTGGAAATGCCCGAAAATAAAGGTATTAGAGGCAAGCAGTTGATGAATGTTATTTACAGTGCCACCACCGAGGTTCGTGATGCGGTAGTAACATCTATTGCCACAACCATTGTGAGCTTCTTGCCCGTTTTTGCCATGGAAGCGGCAGAGGGTAAGCTCTTTCATCCATTGGCTTTCACCAAGACGTTTGCGCTGTTATCGGCATTCGTTTTGGGAATTGTGGTGTTGCCAACTATAACCTACCTATTCTTTAATATTCGCATCGACACAAAAAAGATACGCAAGATATTTAACGGCGTTATCATTGGTGCGGGCGTGCTGATTGTGGTTGTTTGGCAAGTTTGGCCTGCGCTGGCACTCATCGCCATTGGTATAAATAATTTGTTAGAGGGCCGATGGAGTGAGCCGCGCAAGGAGTTTCCAAATTATATCAACATCGCCATAACCGTTTTGGTGGCTACTTATTATCTCTCCATTGAATGGCTTCCACTGGGTGCGCATAATGGTACAATTATCAATTATCTGTTTGTTGCGGGCATCGTTACGGTTATTCTTTTGGGGTTGATGTCGATGGTGCATTTTTATGAGCCTATTCTTCGTTGGGGGCTTATAAACAAAGGGAAATTTTTGCTTTTACCTTCGTTTACACTCTTATTAGGAGTTGTTATTTGGCTCGGATTTGCCAATGTTTTTGGGTTTGTTAGCACTACGGCCGAAAAGCTTGGTTGGAGCAGTTTTAAGGAAACATCGGCTTGGCAATCGGCAACCAAAACCTTCCCCGAAACGGGTAAGGAGTTTATGCCATCGCTCAATGAAGGCTCCTTTTTACTGATGCCTACGAGTATGCCACACTCAAGCATTGAGAAGAATTTGGAATATATTAAGTTGCTCGACAAGCGCTTGGCTACAATACCCGAAGTGGAAGTGGCTGTGGGCAAATGGGGGCGCGTTAACTCGGCGCTCGACCCTGCTCCTGTTCAGATGTTTGAAAACACCATCAACTATCGCTCTGAATATATTTTAGATGAAGAGGGTCATCGAGAGAGGTTTAAGGTGGATGGTGAGGGTAGGTATTTTGTTGAAATAGGTGGAAATAGGGTAGAAATAGATGAAAGCAAAAAAGAAATACATGGAAATAATGTTGAAATAGGAAATAGTGCTGAAATCCAATCTGTTACTTACGACAAGGAGAACGATGTGTTTTATATCTTGATTGATGGTAAGTGGCATGAATCTCCAAGACCATACAAGCTGATGGCTCAGTATTTCAAAGTATTTCAAGATATTTCACGTAGTCCAGAATCTATCTCCAACTATTTCCATTTATTCCTTATTCCCGATGACTCTGGCGAATACTTCCGTCAGTGGCGACCACAGATTAAATCGCCCAACGATATTTGGAATGAGATTGTTAAGGTGACCAATATTCCGGGATTAACCTCGGCTCCCAAGCTTCAACCTATCGAAACCCGCTTGGTTATGCTATCAACAGGCATGCGGGCGCCCATGGGATTGCGCGTTTTTGGTCCTAATTTGGAGGCCATTGAAAAGGCGGGTTTGGAGTTTGAAAAGGCTCTAAAAGATGTTCCTTCCATCAAACCATCGACCGTTTTTTACGATAGAGCCGTGGGTGCGCCCTACATCGAAATAAAACTGAACCGCGAAGCCATGGCACGTTACGGAATGAACGTAAATGATGTGCAAGAAATTTTACAAGTGGCTATGGGTGGAATGTCCTTAAGCACCAGTGTTGAGGGGCGCGAACGCTATGCCATGCGTGTTCGATATGCTCGAGAACTGCGCGATAATCCTGAAGATATTAAACGCATTTTGATACCATCGATGAATGGGGTGCAAATTCCTTTAGGGCAAATTGCCGATATCGATTACACCAAAGGGGCGCAGATGATTAAGAGCGAAAACACCTTTTTAGTCGGCTATGTTATTTTTGATAAGATAGACGGTAAAGCAGAGGTGGATGTAGTTGATGAGGCTGCAGCAATGTTGCAAAAGAAGATAGATACGGGCACAATTAAGCTAGAATCAGGCGTATCGTACAAATTTGCAGGTAACTACGAGCAACAAGTGCGAGCCACCAAACGATTAGCTATTGTGGTGCCTATTAGTTTATTGGTGATTTTGTTGCTTCTCTATTTTCAGTTTAAAACGGTAACGGCATCGCTTATCCATTTTTCAGGCGTTTTTGTGGCCTTTGCAGGTGGTTTTATTATGATATGGCTTTATGGTCAGCCGTGGTTTATGAACTTTTCGGTGGCCGATGTCAATCTGCGTGAGCTCTTTCAAATGCACACCATCAATCTAAGTGTGGCGGTTTGGGTAGGTTTCATCGCTCTCTTCGGCATTGCTACCAACGATGGGGTTATCATGGGTACTTATATTCATCAGGTGTTTGAGGCGCGTCACCCAGCAACGGTGCACGAGGTGCGTGAAGCGGTGGTTGCGGCAGGTTTAAAGCGTGTGCGTCCAGCCATGATGACAACGGCAGTGGCGGTGATTGCGCTCTTACCAGTGCTTACTTCCACAGGCAAAGGTGCCGATATTATGGTCCCAATGGCCATTCCAACATTTGGTGGAATGATTATTCAGGTGATGACGGTTTTTGTGGTTCCGATATTTCAGGCGATGTGGAGGGAGAGGGGGAAGGAGTAGGAAATACAATAGAAATAATAGGAAATAAGAGGAAAACAAGAAATACAATGGAAATAAGACAGAGATAAGAAATTGAGAAAATACGATTGAATTTGAGTTGACTTTTGAAATTTATAGACCATACTATTTCTATTGTATTTCATTTCAACTATTTCCAACTTTTCTATTTCAAAAGTATTTCTACTTATTTCATTATTATTTCCTATTTCAATTTACTCCTATGTTCCTCTCAATTAAAGATTTGAAAGTTTATCAGTTGTCGCGTCAATTATCATCAATTGCTTGGAGTATTTATGCAACAATGCCTTATGAAGACAAAAAACATATTGGCGATCAGTTTTTAAGGTCAACTGATTCTGTTGGAGCTAATATTGCTGAGGGGTATGCCAGATTTCATTACCTTGATAAATGTAAATTTTATTACAATTCAAGGGCATCGTTATCAGAGGCAAATGATCACTGGTTGGAGCTTTTATTGGAACGAAATAAAATAGAAATTAGAACCTATGAAGTTTATAAATCCATTTCAAAGGATTTACAAATTAGGTTGAATAACTTTATAAAACAGACTAAAAATGAAAAGGAACAGATTGATAAATAATTCAATACATAAAGGTAGCAATGTGTGTAACAGACCTAATGGATTACATATACCCTCATTTATTTCAACCTTATTTCAACCTTATTTCAATTTACAATCTCGTCTATTTCCCTCTATTTCCATTGTATTTCCCTCTATTCCCTTAGTATTTCTATCTATTTCTATTTTATTTCCACCTATTTCCACCTATTCACAATCTATATCTATTGTTCCTCAGGATTCGTTAATGTCCTTCCTCGAAATCTCTGCTAAAAACAACCCCGCTGTATTACAAAAATACTACGAGTATCAAGCAGCGTTGCAAAAGGTACCGCAAGTAGGTTCATTGCCAGATCCTGAGTTGAGCGTAGGTATCTTCTTAAGCCCGATGGAGTTGGTGAGTGGTAATCAGGTGGCCGACATCAGATTGATGCAGATGTTTCCGTGGTTTGGGGTTCTTAAAAGTGGTAAAGATGAGATGAGTTTGATGGCAAATGCCAAGTTCGAATCGTTTCGAGATGCCAAGTTGCAAACCTATTTTGATGTAGAGCGCACTTGGTACGAGCTCTTTAAATTGAATCAGAACATTGCAATATCGGAGAAGAATTTAGATATTCTTAAATCGCTTGAGAGGCTAAGTATTGCTAAATTTCAGGCATCCGCAAAAGGGGGCGCATCGTCATCTTCAAATAGTAATGTTGGCATCTCATCAACAACGACTGCATCTGGCGGAATGCAAAGTATGGGCTCGTCGGGAGCGCCCGCTCCAACGTTGAGTGCACCCGAAAAATCAATGTCTAGTGGCGGAATGGGGGCTTCTTCTGGAGGTGGCGGATTGATAGATGTCTATCGGATTCAAATGGAGATGGGCGAATTACAAAATAGTATTTATCTGCTTAAAAATCAATATAATAGCGTATTGGCTCGTTTTAATAGCTATTTAAACCGAGTGGCAACATCGCCTATCATCGTACCCGATTCTTTGTCTGTAGTATCTCTTGGGGTGAAGTTATCTAACATTTCCGATTCCATCGCAGCCAATAATCCTATGTTAACCATGTTGAATTACGAACAGCAGTCGCTTGAAGCCCGCAAGAAAATGGTTTCACGCATGGGTTACCCTATGATAGGGCTTGGTGTTAACTACTCGCTTATCAATAAAAAACCCATGTCCACTTCTGAGATGAATGGAAAGGATATGATTATGCCCATGGTGACGGTAACCATACCAATCTATCGTAAGAAATATCGTTCTATGGTAAAAGAGGCTGATTTGATGCAAACGGCTACTCAACATGGAATTAAGACAACTTCAAACGCTTTGCAAACCGATTATTTCTTGGCGGTTCAGCAGTACGAAGATGCTAGCCGACGAATTACACTTTACCAACATCAGGCAGAGTTGGCAAATAAATCGTTACAGCTCATCTTGGCAAACTTTTCGAGCTCTGGTGCCGATCTGTCGGAGGTTTTGCGCATTCGTCAGCAAACACTGGATTATGAGTTTAAAGCCATTGAGGCGATAGTAGATTACAATACGGCTGTTGCGTGGTTGAAAAGGTTGGGGGGAATAGTGAATTAGCCTTATGACCTCCCCTAGCCCCTCCAAAGGAGGGGGACAAGGCAATAGATTGATGATTTTCTTCACGTCCCTCCTTTGGAGGGGTCGGGGGAGGTCAAAATTAGAAAACATCTAACACTTAAAATATGAAATCTTATTTGTCAAAAAAATACATCATTCCAACCCTCTTTTTAATTGGAGGTATCTTTCTTGGGTGGATATTCTTCCATTCATCCACGACGGTTGAACCTGAAAATATTCAGCATACCGAAGTTGAAAAGAGTTCAATTTGGACATGCTCAATGCATCCTCAAATTAGAAAGCACGAAGCCGGAGATTGTCCCATTTGCGGCATGGATTTGATTCCGCTTCAACAAAGTTCGGACTCCAATATCGACCCTAATGCCATACATCTATCCAAAGAGGCTGTTGAGTTAGCTAACGTGCATACGACCATCGTATCGCATCAAAAGCCAATGAAGGAGATTCGTTTATATGGTAAAGTTCAGGCCGATGAGCGGTTTTTGCAAAGTCAGGTTGCTCATGTGGCGGGTCGGATAGAGAAACTTATGGTTAATTTTACAGGCGAGAGTGTACGCAAAGGTCAAACGCTTGCACAAATCTTTTCACCTCAATTAATATCGGCACAACAAGAGTTGATTGAAGCGGCTAAACTGAAACAAATACAGCCCGAAATTTATGAGGCAGCCAAAGCTCGTCTGCACGAATGGAAATTAACGGAGAAGCAAATTGCCGAGCTAGAAATAGGTGGTAATGGGTTGAAATATATTGAAATAGTGGCTAATACATCGGGCGTTGTTATGGCTAGACGGGTAAATAGTGGCGATTATGTGGCTGAGGGTGCCGTGTTGTTTGATGTTGCAAATCTTGGCCATCTGTGGCTTATGTTTGACGCTTACGAGAGCGATTTACCGTTTGTAGCTATTGGCGATAAGGTTGTTTTTACGGCTAAGGCAGCTCCTTCAAGTAGTTTCTCTGGAGCTATTACCTTTATAGATCCAGTTTTAGACCCTCAAACTCGGGTGGCTAAAGTTCGAGTTGAGATGAATAACGAATCAGGAAAACTTAAGCCAGAGATGTTTGTAAATGGCATTGTAAAATCTGAGCTCAGCACATCTACCAATGAATTAGTTATTCCTCGTTCAGCCGTTTTATGGACAGGAAAACGTTCCATCGTTTACGTTAAAGAGAATAAGAGCAATGAGTCTATTTTTAAACTGCGCGAAATAGAACTTGGCGAATCACTAGGTAATAGTTACATCGTTTTAAGCGGACTTACTGATGGCGAAGAGATTGTAACCGAGGGGGCTTTTAGTGTTGATGCGGCAGCACAGTTAGAGGGAAAATCGAGCATGATGAATGAGAAAAGGGAGAACAATGGAAATAAAGAAATAGGTGGAAATAAAGAGGTAAGTAGAAATAAAGAAATTGATCGAAATAGTGTTTTGAAATCGGAGTTTGGTGTATCGGGAAGTTGTAGCCAATGTAAGGAGAGAATAGAGAAGGCTGCTTTATCGGTTAATGGTGTCTCTGCGGCAGTATGGGATGTGAAATCAAAGAGAATTAATGTAGAGCTTTCATCTTCAAAAACAACTTTAGATGCAGTTAAAGATGCAATTGCGGCCGCTGGGCATGATGTTGAGGGCAAAAAGGCCGATGATAAAACATATAGTGAGTTGCCGGGTTGTTGTAAGTATAGAGATCAATAGATCTCTATCTTCGGACTCTCTTGGAGCATATCTTTTATTCCCACGATAAATTTCTTAAAGTGCGGCGTGGCGTTATGAAAATCTATAGCCGCTTGATTCTCATACTCTTCGTAGAAGATAAAACTTGTAGGTTTGCCAACCTCTTGAAATAGTTTGTAAACCAAGCAACCTGTCTCTAAATTACTTTTACTCACAATTTCATCCGCAGCTAAGATGAAATTGTCTATTTCGGCTGGTTTTACTACGATTCTTGCGTTTATAATCTTTTTCATGAAGTGGTTTTAAGGTGTTGATATTATGCTAATAAACTCTCCGCTGGAATTCTTAACCCTTTATAAAGAGATTTAATCATACTTAAAGTTAACCCTCTTTTACGATTAAGAATTTCGCTTACACGACTTTGACTTCCAAGGTATTTAACCATATCTGCACTCGTCATTCCCATCTGTTCCATTCTAAATTTAATCGCATCAATAGGGTCAGGTGGTGCAATGGGGTAATGTTTAATCTCGTACGATTCAACTAGGGTTACCAATAGGTCTAACTCATCCCCTTCTGGAGTATCCTTTTTTGCTCCCCACAACGTTTCAATTCTGTTGATTGCAGAGTTGTAATCTTGCTCGGTTTTAATAGGTCGAATATCCATAATTAAATTGTTTTTGCATCAATTTTATCATACTGTTTGTGTGTGCCAATAAATCTTATGAAAATTGTTTGAAATTCATAATCAATGGAAACTATCAATCTGTAATCATTGCCTTTAATGTTAAAAACAACTCTTCCCTCCCCAACATTGCTAGCATTTTTATATTGCATTTTTAACTCATTTGAGTTTTTCCATTCTGCTGTTTTCGCTTCATGATACCAAGCTCTTAAAGATACTTCGGAATCTGCGTATTCAGGTTTTTCAAAAAACTCTCTCAGAACTCTAAATGCAATAATTCTCATCTTGCAAAGATATAAAAACGAATCGATATATCCCAAAATGGGATATGCAACTTCCAATTTAATTAACTCCTAACATGTACTTTATGATCTCAACAGAGTATTTACTCCCAATCTCATCTATAAATCGTTTAAAGTCGATATGAGAATTATCGTCAGCACTATCCGATATAGTACGAATTATGGTGCATGGAATACCATTTTCATGGCATACTTGTGCTACAGCAGCACCTTCCATCTCAACACATAGAACAGATGGAAGAAGATCTTTTAACTCCTCTTTTTGAGCGTGACTGCTAAAAAATTGGTCGCCACTAGCTATGTCTCCACAATAGAGCTGAGGCTTTGTAATGCCAAAAAGCGCCAATTGCTCATTGGTAAACAGTCCGTGTAACGTCTCGTCGTCAATAAGTTTACTTACAGCTTCTACGGCCATTTCGCGCTCCCATTCGGGCGTTTGAAAGTGGCTTAATCCTAAAAGTGGAATCTCAAATTTAGGGAGTAGGGGGCGCGCATCCATATCGTGCATAAAGAGTCTATCTGCAACAACAACATCGCCCACATTGAGTTTGTGACTTATGGCACCAGCAACACCTGTGAAGAGTATTTGAGTGACGTTGAATTTTAGGATGAGTGTTGATACGGTTGTGGCTGCAGCAACTTTGCCCCAACGTGAGAAAACAACTACAACGGCATGGTTATTAATAGTGCCGGTGTAGTAATCGCGCATTCCAATCGTGTGCACAACTGGGTGATCGATAAGCTGCAACAGTCCATCAATCTCCTCTGGCATGGCTCCCATGATGCCAATTCTCTTACTCATGCTGGAGAATGGTATTAAGACTTTACTTCGTAAATGATTTCAGAGCCGCGTTGAATTGCGGCTTGATTTAATGGCACTAAATGGTGATGGCGCTCTGGAAGCGATTTTTTAATCCCTTTGATCACATTCTCCATCTCTACCACTGGTTTTATTTTCAGATATCCACCCAAGACAATCATGTTGAATGTCTTTGCAGAACTCATTTTTACCGACTCCTCGGTGGCGTCAATGCGATAAATTCTTACATCTTTTCTTTCAGGATGACGTGTTATGCCATTGCCATCATAAATAAGCACACCGCCTGCTTTTACAAGTGGTTCAAACTTATCTAGCGACTGCTGATTAAGAATAATGGCAGTGTCAAATTCGTGCAAAATGGGTGAACTTATGCGGAGATTGCTCAATATTACGGTAACATTCGCTGTTCCGCCACGCATCTCGGGGCCATACGAAGGCATCCAAGATACCTCCATCTCTTGCATAACGCCCGAGTAGGCTAATATCTTACCCATTGATAACACTCCTTGGCCGCCAAATCCGGCTATTATGATCTCTTCTTTCATTGATACTCTGTGTTTCGAATTAAATTTGTTCTTTCACTCTCTTAATCCTACTTTCAATTAATTGTCTTTTAAATCGCCAAGCGGGTAGAACGGAAACATGTTCTCTTCCATCCATTTGTTGGCTTGCACTGGACTCATTTTCCACCCTGAGTTGCAAGTTGCTACGATTTCAATAACCGAAGTCCCTTTTTTTAGTCTTTGGTTCTCAAAAGCTTTTGCGAGTGCTTTTTTTGTTTTTCGTGCATGTGCAGGTGTGTGCACGGCCTGGCGAGTAACGAAACAGGTGCCAGGCAACAAAGCCAACATATCGGAAATCTTTAAGGGATGTCCGTCGCGCTCTACCGTGCGTCCATAGGGACAAGTAGCGGTCTTCATACCTTCGAGGGTGGTTGGAGCCATTTGGCCTCCCGTCATTCCGTAAATACCATTATTTACCAGTAGGATGACGATGTTTTCGCCCCTATTGCAGGCATGAATACTCTCAGCAGTCCCAATGGCGGCAAAATCACCGTCGCCTTGATAGGTAAAAACCATCTTCTCTGGAAGTAGGCGTTTAATGGCTGTTGCAACAGCTGGTGCACGCCCATGAGCCGCTTCGTGCCAATCTATATCAATGTAATTATAGATAAAAACCGCACAGCCAACAGGCCCAACTCCAATGGTGTTTTCGGCAATTTTTAGCTCATCTAAAACCTCTGCCAGAAGTTTGTGCACTGTGCCGTGGCTACACCCAGGACAGTAGTGCATAACGTTATCGAGCAAGAGCGAACTCTTTTGGGAAACAATATTCTCTTCCGAAATTATTTGTAAACTCTCATTCATATCTTATCTCTTAACTAAAAGTTGCTCAATTGCTTTAACTACTTCATCGGGCGATGCAATGATGCCACCCAATCGTCCAAAGTGGAAAACTGGCGTAACTCCATTAGCGGCTAGTTTTACATCTTCAACCATTTGACCCGCGCTCATCTCTACCGAAATAATACCCTTTAGCTGAGGTGCTAATTTTTGGATGGGCATATATGGGAAAGGGTATAGGGTGATAGGGCGAAGTAAGCCAACTTTCAACCCATTTTCGCGAGCAACCTCCACAGCCTTTTGGCAAATGCGAGAGCTAACGCCGTAAGCAACTAAAAGATATTCAGCGTCTTCGGTTTGAAAATTTTCGTAGCGTACTTCATGTTTCTCTATCTCGCGATATTTGGCCTGAAGTCTCATATTATGCTCCTCCTGTTCCGTTGATTCAATGCACAGGGAGGTGATGATATTTCGCTCTCTTGTTTTTGGTTTTCCTAATGTTGCCCAAGGGTATTTTTGTGCAATTTCCTCGTTGGTAAGGCGTTTGTGATGATTTTTAAGAACTACTTTCTCCATCATTTGGCCAATAACACCATCTGAAAGAATCATGGCTGGATTTCGATATTTAAAAGCCAATTCAAAACCAAGTTCTACAAAATCGGCCATCTCCTGAACCGAAGCGGGCGCTAAAACAATAAGTTTATAATCGCCATGTCCACCTCCTTTAACTGCTTGGAAATAATCGCTTTGCGCTGGTTGAATTGTTCCTAAACCTGGTCCACCGCGCACAACATTCACAACCAAACAAGGTAACTCTGCCCCTGCTATATACGATAATCCTTCTTGCATTAAACTGATGCCAGGGCTTGATGATGAGGTCATTACACGTTTACCGCATCCTGCACCACCATAAAGCATATTAATTGAGGCAACTTCGCTTTCGGCTTGCAAAACAACCATTCCGGTTGTCTCCCAAGGCTTTTCGTCCATCAAAGTTTCCATAATTTCGGATTGTGGCGTAATTGGATAGCCAAAATATCCATCTACTCCATAGCGAATGGCGGCCTCGGCAATTGCCTCATTCCCTTTCATTAATTTATACTCTCTCATAATTCAATGTAATTCGTAATGGCTTACTAATCTGGTTGTTAATTAAGCAGTGACTTTTGCTCGGTAAACGGTGATGCATGAATCTGGGCAAACAATAGCGCAGTTTGCACACCCGATGCAAAGATCTGGTTTCCCAGAGATGGCATAGTTATATCCTTTGGAGTTTACCTCTCGAGAAAATTCAATTACATTAGTTGGACATGCTACAATGCAGACGCCACATCCTTTGCACTTTACTGTGTCAACAACAATTGCTCCTTTTGCTTTAGCCATAGAGATTTGTCTTTCAATTGGTTATATTTCAATATCTGAGTGCGCTAAAATAATCGTGAGGTGTCTATTGGGTTAAACGCCATTTTTATTTTCGCAACCCAAAGTAAGTAAGTTGTTCTATATAATCCTCTTTTTTTTGAATTTTTTTTGACCTAGAGCTGTTTTTTACTTCAATAATTAATAATTATTTTCCTCGTGAGTTTTGTAATGCTTTGAGTCTTAGGTTTAGATCGTCAATTTTGTTAAGGCTCGTTTGCGACACACAAATTCGCACACCATCAAAGTCGCTTCCTGTGCTGTGCAACGGAATTGCGCTTATCCCATGGTATAGTAGTAGGTGTATCAGCTCATTTTCATGCATGCCATCAATATTGACTGTAAAGTAGAATCCATCAGCAATGGGTTCGTCAACATCTCTGTTATATATTATGGTAAAACCCCATTTGGTAAATAGTTCTTTTATTGCTTTTGCTCTCTTGCCGTAATCACTCACATCTTTAATGAAATTATATTCACCATCGCTTGCCGCCTTATAAATGGCTGTTAAAGCCAATTGTGCCGAGTGACTTACTCCGGCCGAGAGCGAATAGAGTACGCGTCCAACAAGGTAACGTCCAAAATAGGGCATTCCAAATTGGGTGGAAAGTGATTGATATTGACGCTCTTGTAGTAGCTCGGAGATTACCATAAGCGCAATTCGTTCTCCAGCGTAACTAAATGTTTTTGAGCTAGATACTAGTAAGATATAGTTATTGCAATAGTGTGCAATGGTAGGTTGGTAGGGCGATTTGAAAGGAATTGCGTAATCAGCTCTAAAATCCATTCCAAAATAGGCCAAATCTTCAATTACAATTACGTCGTGTTGATTGGCTAATTCCCCAATTATTTTGAGCTCTTCCTCTTTAAAACAGATCCAAGCCGGATTGTTAGGGTTGGAATAGACTATGGCTGCAATGTTTCCTCTTTCGAGATATTTATTAAGCTTTTTACGAAGTTTTGAACCCCTATAGTGATATACATCAAATGTTTCGAACGGAATTTCAAGTGTTTGAAGTTGAATCTTTTGAACAGGAAATCCAGGGTCAATAAATAGAATTGTGTTTTTGTAGGGATCTAGTTTTGAGATGGTCAGAAATGCGGCAAAACTACCTTGCATGGAGCCAACTGTAGGGATGCAGTTTTTGGGATGCAGATCAATGTTGGCAAATGCTCTCATAAATCTGGCTGCTTCTGCTTTAAAGACTTTCTCTCCTTCAAGGAGCGGATATTTTGAGGCTACTCCATTATTTAAAGCTTGAATTTGGGCATTGACCCCAATTTGAGATGGAGGCAATCCTGGAACACCCATTTCCATACGAATAAATTCTACGCCTGTTGCTTTTTCAATATCATTCACAATAGACGATATTTCTCGTATGGTTGCTTTTCCCAAATCGGAAATACCATATTTGTCGATAATTTCGTCAACAACGCCTTTATTGATTGGTATGTTTGAGAGTGGCATGACTCAAATCTTTATGTTACTCAATACTCGTAATTCAAATATAATAATTTTTGGTTTTTAATTGTATGATGGATATCATAGCTTCTTGTTTAACGCAAGAATATTTATGCATTAAACGCAATGTGTTAAATCTTTGATTGATTGTTGTTTTTATTGCAATTTTATTGTTAATGTGAGTTAACTGTTATAACTTCTTCTTTTCTTACATAAATCTTATTACGAACAAATTAAACCCAGTGACATGAAGAATTTTAGAATGTTTTTAGGAGCAATCTCCTTAATGTTGATTACAACTCAATGTACTCTTTTCCCTTGGAATCCAATCCAACCCGAGCCAATTGAAGAACCAATCCCGATTGAGTACAGTGAGTATAAGGTTATGGTTGGTGATACTGTAACGATAAGTATTAGAGCAAATGCTACTACGGGTTATCAGTGGAGATGGGACAACAAAGACGCTTGTACGGCTGTGGATTCAGTTGGATTTAGTTACGTTGATGATCCATAAGAGTTAGGGCCAAATGGTGAGATGAAATGTGGCGTGCCGGGTACCGAAAATTGGGTATTTAAAGGCATTCGAGTTGGAACCGACACCCTGAATTTTAGCTATGTTCGCCCTTTTGAAGTTGGAATAGAGGCCGCTAAAACTAAGCAAGTGATTATTCATGTTTATGGTTTAGATTAAGGTTAGAGTTAATTGATAGATTTTAAAACCACTAGTGTAAATACTAGTGGTTTTTTTGTGCGCAACTCGGCAATAAAAGATTAAAATTCACTATTTTTGCGCCTCATTATTAAAACAGCATACAATGAATATCTCCTATAACTGGCTTAAAGATTTTATTAAATTAGAGGTTAACCCTCATAAAGTTGCCGAAATATTAACTTCTATTGGATTAGAAGTGGGTAGTGTTGATGAGGTGCAAACCGTTAAGGGTGGTTTAGAGGGCTTAGTTGTTGGTGAAGTTTTAACATGCGTAAAACATCCAGATGCTGATAAATTAAGCATTACAACGTTAAACGTTGGTGGCGATGAACCTCTTCCAATTGTGTGTGGTGCTCCAAATGTGGCCGCAGGTCAAAAGGTTATTGTGGCTACTATTGGTACTGTTTTATATAGTGGTGATGAGAGTTTTACCATAAAAAAATCTAAAATTCGCGGTGAACTCTCAATGGGTATGATTTGTGCCGAAGATGAGATTGGATTAGGAAATAGTCACGATGGAATTATGGTTCTAGCTCCTGATGCGGTTGTTGGAACCCCTGCCAAAACCTATTTTAATATCGAGAGCGACTACTGTATCGAGGTCGATTTGACTCCAAACCGCATTGATGCGGCTTCTCATTTTGGTATTGCGCGCGACTTAGCGGCTTATCTAAATAGCAATGGAGCAGCTACCGAAATCTGCAAGCCAGATGTTTCAAACTTTAAGGTTGATAACACTTCCTCTCCAATTCAGGTGATGGTTGAAAACAGTGATGCAGCTCCGCGTTATTGTGGTGTTTCAATCACTGGCGTTGAAGTTAAAGAGTCGCCTGATTGGTTGAAGAATCGTTTGAAAATTATAGGGCAAACGCCTATTAATAATATTGTGGATGTTACAAATTATGTGCTATTTGAGTTAGGACAACCATTGCATGCATTTGACGCACAAGCTATTAATGGCAATAAAGTAATTGTTAAGAACGTTGCAGAAAATACTAAGTTTGTTACTCTTGATGGAAAAGAGCGTGCGCTAAGTGCGAGCGATTTAATGATCTGTAATGCTAGCGAACCAATGTGTATTGCAGGTGTTTTTGGTGGTGAAAAGAGTGGGGTAAGTAGTTCTACCACCTCAATTTTCCTCGAGAGTGCCTATTTTAATCCTGTGTGGGTTCGCAAAACGGCTAAACGTCATACTTTAAGCACCGATGCTTCGTTCCGTTTCGAGCGTGGAATTGATCCAAATATCACCGTTGTAGCATTAAAGCGTGCAGCTATGCTTATCAAAGCAGTTGCTGGAGGCGAAATCTCGTCAAATATTGTTGATATTTACCCTAATCCAATTGCCGACTTTAAAATTGAGGTTAAGTGGCAAAATATTACTCGATTAATAGGTAAAGAGCTCGGTAAAGAGAAGATTAAGTCGATTTTGACCTCGCTTGATATCACTATTGAGCAAGAGAGTGATGAGGCGTTATTGATTAGCGTTCCTGCCTATCGTGTTGATGTCCAGCGCGAAGCCGATGTTATTGAAGATATCTTACGCATTTATGGATACAATAATGTGGAGATGCCTGATGCGGTTAAATCAACTATTGTTTATGCGCAAAAGCCTGATAACCATAAATTAAAAAATATTGTTGGAAGTTATTTGACCTCTAATGGTTTTAATGAGATTATGTGTAACTCACTTACCAAATTGAGTTATTACGATAATCTTGAGACTTTCCCAAAATCAAAGTTGGTTGAATTGGCAAACCCTCTAAGTAACGATTTGGGAGGAATGCGTCAAACACTTTTGTTTGGTGGCTTAGAGTCTATCTTGCACAATAAAAACCGCAAGAATGGCGACCTTAAACTCTTTGAATTTGGCAACGTTTACTCTAAAAACGAAGGCGAAAAAGGTGATCTGAAAAAGTATAACGAAGCGCAACATCTTTCACTTTTTGTTACTGGTAATCAGCAGCGTGAAAGCTGGAATGGCAAAGTAACGTTATCTTCGTTTTTCGATCTTAAAGCGTATGTTTTTGGCTTAACCTCTCGCCTTAATGTAGCTCTTGAAAATCTCTCAGAAGTTGAGATTGAGGCAGGCGATGTTTTTACCGAAGGTTTGGAGTATAAACTACAGAGTGGAGCCGTATTATGTAGCTTTGGGGTTGTAAATCCAAAATTACTGAAACAGATGGATGTTGCTGGTACAGTCTATTATGCTACCATCAACTGGGATCTTTTAATTCGTGAGTCGGTTAAAAAACAGGTGCGTTTTAGTGAAATACCTAAATTCCCTGAGGTAAGACGTGATTTAGCGCTATTACTTGATAAAAATATTAAGTTCTCTCAAGTTAAGGAGGTTGCCTTCAAAACCGAGAGAAAAATGCTTAAAGCGGTATCACTTTTTGATGTTTACGAAGGCGAAAAAATCGATAATTCTAAAAAATCGTACGCTGTGAGTTTTATCTTGCAAGATGAAAATCAAACACTTGTAGATTCAGCTATCGAGAAGTGCATGAGTCGTTTACTCGATGGCTTTAAAGATAAATTAGGCGCTACTTTAAGATAGAAAAGGGGTAGGGACAGCTCGCGAGCTGTCCGTTTTGATTACGTTATCATAAAAAAAACTCCAATTTGATTTTTCAAATTGGAGTTTTTTATTTCCTTTTATTTCCTTTTATTTCCTTTTCAATTACTCCCTCTTCATTATCATCTTAACCTTTGCTTTGTAAGCTCTCAGTTCACCATCTTCAGTAAACACCTCGTAGGCTGGCATTATGGCAATAATATGCTTATTAAATTGACCATTATCAAAGCTCCAAGTCTCTGTAAATTGCAACTTTCCAATAGTCGATCGCGGATTATTGGCTTCCCACTCCTTAATATCTTTAATAGATAGGCGCTCTTGGGTGTCGTAATCAACTACTTGGATCTCTTTATTATAGACCAACTCAAAGAGTTTATCAATATACGCCTCCCTGTTAAGTCCTTTAAGCCAATCCGTTTGCCACGGTGCCGATGGATCAATATTGTGGATAAGAGCTTCATATACAATAGTATCGGCATAAATAACTTGTGCCGACGAGCTACTACTCTTTCTCCTATCGCACGAGTAAAATGTCGCCGATAGTAGTAACAAAGCAAAAAGAGCTATCGTCTTCATTATCTCTTAAAAGTTAAGCGTTCGCCACGTACACTCTTATCAAAATTGCCATGATTGTAAACCAACTTTCCGTTTACAAAGGTTGATACCACCATGTGGCTGAATTTTAATCCATCAAACGGACTCCAACCGCATTTGTAGTGGATATTGCTTGGCTCTACTTTCCAGCTTGTTTTTGGGTTAACTAATACTAAATCAGCTTTATATCCCTCTCTGATATAACCTCTCTCCTCTACCTGAAACAAAATAGCTGGGGCGTGGCACATCTTTTCCACTACCATCTCGTAAGTAAAAATGCCTTGTTTCACCATCTCTAACATTTCAACTAACGAATGCTGAACCAGCGGACCTCCACTTGGTGCTTTAAAGTAACTATTAGCTTTCTCCTCAAGCGTGTGCGGTGCGTGGTCGGTGGCAACAACATCTAACTTGCCTTCAATAAGGGCTTTACGTAGTGCATCTCTGTCGCTCCTCTTTTTGATAGATGGATTCCACTTAATGCGACTTCCATAAGTATCGTAATCTTCATCGGTAAACCAAAGATGATGTACACACACTTCGCCTGTAATTCTCTTTTCGGCTAGCGGCAAATGGTTGTCTAATAAGCCCATCTCCATCTCGGTCGAAAGGTGTAATATATGCAGTTTTGCTCCTGTTTCACGTGCTAAGTCAGCCGCTTTTTTTGACGATTTATAACAAGCCTCAGCCGAACGAATTTCGCCATGACAGCGCATCGGCACATCTTCGCCATATTTTTCGCGGTATTGGGCAAGGTTTTTTACTATCGTCTCTTCGTCTTCGCAGTGCGTTGCTATAAGGAGTTTCGCTTTGCTAAAGATGTTTCTAAGCGTTTCATCCTTATCTACCAACATATTTCCTGTCGATGAACCCATGAAGATCTTTATTCCGCAAACATTTTTAGGATCTATCTTTAAAATCTCCTCCAAGTTGTCGTTTGTAGCTCCCATGTAAAATGAGTAGTTTGCAAGCGATTTCTCGGCCGCCAGCGCGTATTTTGCCTCTAAAGCCTCAATGGTGGTAGTTTGTGGATTGGTGTTTGGCATCTCCATAAACGAGGTAACTCCCCCCGCAACCGCCGCTTTTGTCTCGGTGGCAAGCTCGCCCTTATGTGTTAATCCGGGCTCTCTAAAATGCACCTGATCGTCAATAACGCCCGGAAAGAGCAGTAACCCTTCGGCATCAATATAGTCAAGTTTAAGCTCTTCGGCCGAAACATCTCCGTAAATAACTTTCGAAATACGGTCGTTTTCAATTAAAACACTCCCTTTTTTTGATACACCTTCGTTTACAATGGTAGCATCTTTTATCAACATTTTTTTCATGGTTGTTTAGTTTAAGAGTTTGACCTTCTATATTTTACACCTCGTATGTTTTAAACCAACTAGCTATTTTCATCTTAATAACGCCCCAAACAGCTTCGTTAAAAATTCCACCGCTCATCTTCGAAACACCCTTTTTCCTATCTGTAAAAACAATTGGAACCTCAATAATGTTGAAGCCATATTTCCAAGCTGTAAACTTCATCTCTATTTGAAACGCGTATCCTTTAAGCCTTATTCTATCTAATCTAATGGTTTCAAGCACTTTGCGTCTGTAGCATTTAAAGCCGGCCGTGGTATCCATAATGGGCATTCGAGTAATAAAACGCACATACATCGAGGCGCAATAGCTCATAATCACGCGTCCCATGGGCCAATTTATTACGTTAACGCCCGATTTATATCGAGATCCAATAGCCAAATCGCCTCCACCCAAACAAGCATCATGAAGTTGCATCAAATCTACTGGATTGTGCGAAAAATCTGCATCCATCTCAAAAATATATTCATAATCTTTGCTTAAAGCCCACTTAAAACCAGCTATATACGCAGTTCCTAAGCCCAACTTTCCAGCCCTCTCCATTAGGTGTATTCTACCCGAGAATTTCATCTGCAGCTCCTTCACTATTTGAGCCGTTCCGTCGGGCGAGCCATCGTCCACAATAAGTATATCAAACAGACGCGGAAGTTCCATTACCGCATTCACAATAGACTCAATATTCTCCCGTTCGTTGTAGGTTGGGATAATGACAACGCTTTTTTCCACGATAGATAAATAATTAGAATTGCGAATATAATTAAAATGGCGTTTTAATATCGGGAATTTTCTAGAAATATCTGCTCAAATGTGGCTTCTACGCAATTAGCTTTCCAAAGACCTTGATATTTGCAAACTCTTCATTTTAACAACTCGCTTTATTATCAAGATTTTTTTCTTTTGGGCGTGCCACCGGCGGACTTTCTTCATCTCCTAACCCCCTGCCACTCTCGCAACTCCTTCATTTTGCCGCCGCTGTCGGGCCTTTGCCCATAGTCCTCGCCCGGCCGCTTCCTGCGCTTAGAGGCTTAATTATAGATCTCGAAAAACTTCTGTTTTGGGGCCGTTCTGTGGGCTATTTGGCGGCAGTCCCTCACGCGCTTCACATCGAGTATATCTGCTAGTTATTAAACTCCTGGCCGTTTGAGCCTCTCTTTTGCTGCCAGAATTTACTTAGAGGAGATATTTGGGTAGATAAATCTGCGCCTCAGTATATTATTTCCCTAAATGTTTAATTAAACCAATAGCTCTTAAAGGAGGTTTCCTAGTTTCTAAATTTACTTACCTTAAATTTCCTTTATGGCCTCTTTAACCGTCATTCCCTCTTTAATGTTTTTGCTACTCGCCATTTGGTTGCAAACAGTGATAATGCCATTGTTGAGTATATCTTGCCCGTTAAAAATTTCGGCACTCATGCAGTC
>JAGPHP010000127.1 GCA_018055415.1 Breznakibacter sp.
ATCTCGTCAATGGTTTTGGATTTAACACCCTTTGTTGTTGGTGAATAGTGCCAAGGGGCATCAATATGTGTTGCCGAGTGCACGCCCATGTTTTGAATGGTGTCATCTGCCCATCCTTCAAAGTTTTTTGGGAAGAGCTTAAAGGGTAATCCCAGAAATCGGATAACTCACTTAGACTGTTTGTGAGCTTTATGTTTTATCTTGATTTTCATAAACCAAGGATCGCTTTTGCGATATTCAATATTTTTTGATAGATCTACTATTTTCATGAATCCTATTGTTTGTAGCAAATATAGTTGGTTTGTTGATATTTTGTGAATATAAAGGGGGGTATGAAGTTGAAATAGTAGCATATTATTTCTTCTGTTAATAGAATAAGGGCTAATTTTGGAACAGAAGTTTTACAATTATCAGTTATGAGATTTAGAGTTGATGGATTTGTTTTAGCGATTTTGGGAGTTATTACAATAGCGTATTTTTTACCGCAGTGGGGAAGTAGTAAGAGTCCTATACCGATTGATCTAATTGGGAGTATTGGTATTTCCATGATCTTCTTTTTCTATGGATTAAAGCTTAGTCCCGAAAAGATTAAGAGTGGATTAAAGAATTGGAAACTTCATTTGTTGGTTCAGTCATCTACCTTTTTACTCTTCCCTCTGATTGTATTAGTTTTTTATCCATTTATTAAGTCGGAGAGGAGCGAATTGTTGTGGTTGTCGTTTTTGTTTCTGGCAGCCTTACCTTCAACGGTCTCATCGTCGGTGGTAATGGTCTCTATTGCAAAGGGTAATTTGCCAGCTGCTATTTTTAATGCAAGTATCTCAGGACTTATTGGCATTTTGATTACACCTATTTGGATGGGACTTTTTTTAGCCCATGCAACGTCCGATTTTCAGTTTGGAGCCATCTATCTTAAACTTATTACAGAGATTCTTTTGCCTGTGATTTTGGGTCTCTTGTTGCAACGTGTTGTTGGCCGATATGTGCAAAAATATAGTACCTATTTAACGCTGTTTGATAAGTCTATTATCTTACTAATCATCTATAAGAGTTTTGCCGAATCGTTTGAAAGTAAGGTGTTTAGTAGCGTTGGTGTATGGGACGTTTTAATTATGTCCATGGCAACAGTGGCACTCTTTTATCTGGTCTATTTCATTAATGGATTGTTAACAAAGTGGCTCAATTTTAATACCGAGGATCGGATTACTGCCCAGTTTTGTGGTACCAAAAAATCGCTTGTGCATGGCACTGTATTTTCAAAAATTCTCTTTCCAGCATCTATACCTGTAGGTATTATCTTGCTTCCGCTCATGCTATTTCATGCCATGCAGATTTTTATCATTAGCATTATTGCAACAAAGTGGGCTGCTAGGCTCTCTTAAGAATCCAACTCTTCATAGTTTTTTGTTGTGGCATGTGAGCCTGTTTGGTCTGCCGTTTCTGCTCATTCCAGTTGTTTAAGGCTGGCAACTTCCGTTATTACTCTCAATAGTCGCAATACCTGATCATTTCCTCCCTTAGAGGTGTGTAAATTGGATGTTATTTGTCTTTGTCATGAGTATAACATATGTATAACAAATATATAACACAGATATTCTATGCAAAACATGTATTATACGTGGGATATACGTGGGATATACGTGGGATATATGTGGGATATATGCGAGTTTTATGCGAAATGTTAACGAGTCATGTATGGGATATTTTTGGATTGTTTGGGTGATTTTATTTTGGGTATATGCAAATTAAATCTCGGTTTTATCCCCCTTTATCAAGCTCTTAATAGGTGAAAATTTCTATCTTAGAGGTTGTTTCGTAAATAGGGATTGTATTGGTTTTGTGATCCTTTTTACTCGAAACACTCATTATTGCGAGCGTGGAGAATAAGATGGTTGAGAAGTTTTGCTAATGGGTATTCATCTAGTTATAAATCAATTGATTATAGTAATCAATTTGCGTCAGATTAGTTTCTATTGCTTTTAAACTCTTCGTGTTCCCGTTTAATACCACATTTGCAAAATGGATATATTGGATTATTATCATATATTTAGTTTATAAATTATCTTCTCGATTATGAAATTCATCTTCTTTCATCAACCAGCCATTCGTAGATATAACTACAAGCCACTCTATTTTGACCCTGAAAAAGAGGAGCATGAAAAGCGTAAACGTAAGGTCTTGGGTAAGGATTTTGTTGATAATGAAAATGATCAAGCTAATCATGCTTCTCGAATAAGAGGCTCAATGAAACAGAAGCATATATCTTTTGCCGATTTGGCTCGTAAAGAGCAACGAAAGTCAAACCTGCGTTTACTTGCCATCATTGCCGTGCTCTCAATCATTGCCTATTATCTTTATAGTAGCAGTGCTGAATGGTTAATGCTCTTTTAAGTTTAACTCTCATTATTTTAAGGTTCGTACCTCTTATTCTGACTATTTCTATTTTTTAAAGAGGGACATTTAGATTAACTTTGCTCTCTACTCATTTTTGATATGGGTAAATGGTTATCTTTTTAATTTTCTGATAGTTATGAGTCAAGTTATTCAGCTTTTGCCCGATTCGGTGGCTAATCAAATAGCCGCGGGTGAGGTTATTCAACGTCCGGCTTCGGTGGTAAAGGAGTTGGTTGAAAATGCTATTGATGCTGGAGCTACCGATATTCAGATTGTAATTAAAGATGCTGGCCGTACGCTTGTTCAAATTATTGATAATGGGGTAGGGATGTCGGCCATTGATATTCGAATGGCTTTTGAGCGTCATGCTACCTCAAAAATTAGAGAAGCTAACGACCTATTTGCTCTGCAAACTATGGGTTTTAGAGGTGAGGCATTGCCGTCTATAGCCTCGGTGGCACAAGTGGAGGTGAAGAGTTGTTATAAAGATGATGAGTTAGGGAGTTATTTGGAGATATCCGGCTCGCAAGTCATAAAGCAAGAGAGCATTCACTGCTCTAAAGGGACAAATATATCGGTTAAGAATCTCTTTTTTAACATCCCTGTGAGGCGTAAGTTTTTGAAGAGCAATTCGGTTGAATATCGTCATATTTTAACGGAGTTCGAGCGCATTGTTTTGGCTAATCCTGAGGTCTCATTTGTGCTTATGCATAATGATTTACCTACCTTTACACTTCCTGCTTCTAATCTTCGTCAACGAGTGGCTAATTTGATGGGGAAAGGGGTAAACTCAGGTCTTGTTCCAATTGATGTGGATACCGACTTGATTAAAGTGAGTGGTTATATTGGATCGCCTGATGTGGCTAGAAAGCTAGCTGGTGATCAATATTTTTTTGTGAACAATAGGTTTATGAAGCATCCCTATTTTCATAAAGCGGTGCTCGAAGGGTATCAAAAGCTCTTACCTCCGGATCTTTATCCGATCTATTTTATCTATTTATATATCGATCCTCAGGCTATTGATGTTAATATTCATCCTACCAAAACAGAGATTAAGTTTGAGGACGAGCGCTCTATTTGGCATATCATTGCAGCTGGAGTTAAAGAGAGTTTGGGTAAGTTTAGCATTGTACCATCGATCGATTTTGATGCTGAGCCTGGTTTAGAGATTCCTGTTCGTCACGATCCATTTAATATTCAGCAGCCAACTGAGGGGGTAAACCCTGCCTATAATCCATTTGATTTTGAACTACCCGAGAAGAGTACAACATTTAAGAGCAGTGCTAATTCAGGTGGTGGCTCTTTGGGTAGTATTAAGAGCTCAGGACGAGATTTCAGTCAATCATCGCTTGGTGGTTTCGACCATTTTGCCTCCTCTTTTGGTCAACTTCAATCTGATGAAACACCTCAGGAGTTGTCGTTTAGTTCATCTATTTCGCAACAGGGGGCTCTAAATTTGGACGATGAGTCTGATGAACAGACCTTTGGAACAACGCTTCAGTTGAAGCGAAAGTATATATTAACTACGTTACGGAATGGTTTGGTAATGATAGATCAAAAGAGAGCTCAAACGCGCATTCTTTATGAACGTTTTTTAGAGCAGCAACGATCGCTAGCCTTCAATTGTCAGAAGTTGCTTTATCCGCAGCTATTTCCTTTTTCGCCAACCGATTCATTAATTATGCAGGAGTTAATTCCAAGTTTAATGAGGTTTGGCATCGAGGTGGTTGATTGTGGTTCGTGTCACTTTAAAGTAACGGGTCTGCCTGTGGAACTTGAGGATATTGATGCCATACATCTCTTTGAGGCGATCTTAGATCACGTAAAAGAGGGTGAACTCTCTTTGGACGAGAAGTTTAACGAGATGCTGGCCTCCAAAATGGCACTCTCAACCTCTCAAGTAAGCAACAAAGAGCTTGATGTTCTGGCGCAAAAGGAGTTGGTAAGTGCTCTGTTTGCCTGTTCGAATCCTAATTATACGCCCGATGGGAAGTCAATTTTCGTAAATATCACTTACGATGAGATTGCCAAACGGTTGAGCTAGTCAGCTATCTCATATTGCTTGAATAACTATTTTTTTGCACCTTTGCGCTTATTTATCTTATGAATTATGTTTAGAGACGATTCGTTTTTATCATCTATACCTCCCGTTGTAAAGAATATCATCATCATCAATTTGTTGTTTTTCTTTGCTTCATTGGTTCTGCCTAATGCTCTGTTTGACTTCTCGATAGATAAGTATTTGGGGTTGCATGCTTTGGGTTCTGAGGCTTTTACCCCGTTTCAGCTCATCAGTTATATGTTTTTGCATGGGGGATTCTCACACATCTTCTTTAATATGTTTGCCCTCTTTATGTTTGGGCGTATTCTGGAGAGTCATTGGGGTTCAAAACGCTTTTTTATCTATTACATGGTAACAGGTGTGGGTGCAGGATTGGTTCAATTGGCTACTCAATATTATCAGTTAGCAGAGATGTCTGAGGCTATCACACAATATCTTAATAATGCCAATCCAACAACATTTCACTCCTTTATTGAGAATAAGTTTGTTGCTTCATCGCATGAGGTCGTTAACCATTTTAATGGGTTTAGAGATACTTATAATGAGCTTATACGTACCGATCCGGCTCGTGCTGTAGGGCTCTCAAAAGAGTGGATTAGCCAGTATCAGATCGATTATTACAATTCATTTGTTACCATAGGCGCTTCGGGTGCTGTTTTTGGTATTTTGTTGGCGTTTGGAATGACCTTTCCAAATGTAGAGTTGATGCTGTTATTTCCTCCTATTCCAATTAAGGCCAAGTATTTTGTGATCATGTATGGTGCCATTGAGATTTTTATGGGGGTAGGTAATTTTCAGTACGATAATGTGGCTCATTGGGCACATTTGGGTGGTATGTTGTTTGGCTTTATATTGTTATACGCTTGGCGTAAGAATGGTCGTTTTTAATAGAGGTCGTAAATTATGAGAGAAATTTGGGAAGAGTTAAAAGAGTCGTACCGTGAGGGGGCTTATGTTACTCGTATCATCTATATTTTGGTGGTTCTGTTCTTTTTGGCGCGTTTGAGTCATGTTTTACCACATTTAGGGGTGCAAACAACGCTTGAGATGTGGCTTGCACTGCCTTCAGATATCTACAAACTGTTATTCCATTTTTGGACGCCATTGAGTTACATGTTTTTACATGTTGAGTTATCACACTTCTTCTTCAATTTAATAGGACTCTACTGGTTTGGGCGTTTCTTTTTAAATTTCTTTTCGCAACGACAATTTCTTTCGGTCTATCTGTTGGGCGGTTTTATGGGTGCGCTCTTCTTTATTTTGGGATTTAATTATATTCCAATATTTTACAAACAGGCCTCGATATCCTATTTAATGGGAGCGTCTGCCTCAATTATGGCTCTTTTGTGGGCAATTACTGTCTATTCTCCATCAACCAAGACCTATTTGCTCTTTTTTGGGGAGGTTAAGATTGTTTATATTGCTATTGTATATGCTCTTTTGGATCTCTCATCGCTAGCGGCATTGGAGAATAATACGGGTGGTCATTTGGCTCATATTGGAGGGGCTTTATTGGGAGCGTGGTTTGGTTTTCAGATCAAGAAGGGAAATGATATTTCGGAGTGGTTTTCGAAGGTGTTGGATGGGACTTTTTTAGCTCTTAAAAAGCGACCAAAAATACGCCCTGTCTCAAGTACACGTTCGGGCCGTCCGCTCAATGATATGGATTGGAATGCACGAAATGTGGCCGAAAAAGCGGAGGTTGACAGGATTCTTGATAAAGTACGTGCTAGCGGATATGAGTCATTAACTCAAGCCGAAAAACAGCGACTTTTTGATGCGAGTAAGCGCTTTTAAGATGTTTTTTAAGCGGTTACGTCATTTTTTTCTTGTTTTAGCCACTGTTTTAACTTTGGTGCTGGCTTTCTTGCTGCTATCATCACTAATGGTTGTGTGGTTTAAACCCTCTTTTTTGGGCGGATATGTCTATATTGGATTTATTTTTCCCGCACTATTTGTTATCAACATTCTCTCTTTTGTTTATTGGGTAATTCGATGGCGAGTTCAGATGTTGATTCCTCTGGGAGCGCTCGTTTTTACGTGGTCGCTTTGGAGTGTTTCATACCAAACTGGATCAGAATCTTCGGTTATTGCTTCGGAGGGAAGAGAGTTAACGATTTTGAGCTATAATGTGCGAATGTTTGATCTCTATAAATGGTCAAAAAGAGCTAATAGTGGTAAATTGATGCTCGATTTTATTAACAAATCGGGTGCTGATGTTGTTTGTTTTCAGGAGTTTTTAACGGGTAGTCAAAAGAATGCTTTTACCGAGCGAGAGTTATCTCATTTGTTAAGCAACTATCCCTATTCGCAAATTTTTTACGAATCGAACACGGGCAGTTTGAAAGATGGATTAGCCATCTATTCTCGTTATCCTATTGTGAATAAGTTGAATGTTGATTTTGAGCAAACTTCAAATTCAGCCATGTATGTGGATGTTGATGTGGAGGGTACAAGAG
>JAGPHP010000128.1 GCA_018055415.1 Breznakibacter sp.
CTCAAACTTACCATTGGTTACATGCTTTTAATGCGTTAGGACGTGTAGATGCAACCATTACGGCCAACTATCCAATTGCTTCGGCTTTCAAACTTAATGGTAATATTACCTATGTGGCTCATAACTATTTCGGCTAATGCGAGCGATTTTGATGGAACGATTGCTCAGGTGAATTTCTATCAGAATGGTAATTTAATAAGCACGGATGCTACTGCACCTTACTCAATTACTTGGAGTAGCAGTGCTGGAAGTTATGCCATTACGGCTAAAGCCATTGATAATGGTGGCGCAGAGGCAACTTCGCAAAGTGCAACGGTTAACTATCAGCAGGTGTTAACTTGCTCGGGTAGCTCAACGGATGCAGCTCAAGGTTCATTTACTGTAGGTTACAAATATACTTTTGAGACCGTGGGCAGTGATGTTACGGTTACGTTTGAGCTTTACGACGACAAAACGGGTGTTATTGCTTACCTGTGGAACGAAGCTCCATTCTCTGAAAAGAGTATGAATAGTGTGGGTCCAAAAACGTTCTCATCTACTCTTTCAGGACAATCATTTGGCGCAACAATTAGTGAAGCTTGTAAGTTTGCCTTCTCTGGTGGTTCAGCAGTTACTAAGTATATCTCTTATACCGTGGGCAACAACTGTGCGGCAGATGCTGTAGCACCAACGCTTTTCACGGCTACTTTAGGTACTGTAACATCGTCGAGTGTTGAGTTAAATCTAAACGCAAGCGATAACTCAAGTTCGGTTGTTTATAATATCACTTATGGCGGAACTACTAAAACAGTAACAGCTGCTTCGGGTGTGGCTACCACTTATTCGGTAACAGGATTAAATCCAAGCACTAACTACTCATTCTCAGTAGCGGCATCGGATGTGGCAGGTAACGTGGCGGCAAACAATCCAATTGCCCTATCAACTACCACTTTAGCTAGTACCAATAGTAATTGTGCTGGAGCATCGTCTGAGGCGGTTCAAGGCTCGTTTACAGTAGGTTACAATTATAGCTTTGTCACTTCGGGCAGCGATGTTAATATCACTTTTGAGATGTTAGATGACAAGTTGGGCTTAGTTGCCTATTTATGGAACTACACATCTGGCTTTAACGAGAGTCCAATGACTAACAGTGGAGGTAAGGTATTTACAGCCAAACTAACGGGTAAAACTGCTGGTTCGGTAATCCAAGTGGCATGTAAGTTTGCTTATTCAGGAGGTATGTCGGTTACCAAAACATTCTCTTATACTGTTGGAGATGCTTGTGTGCCAACAAGTTTGGAAAACTCAGCTCTTGAGAGTCAATGTTTCTATCCAAATCCAGTTACCACCAATTTGAATCTTCAATTAGCAAATGATGAAAATCGCGTAACTCTATTTAACGCAATGGGTGAAATGGTTCTTGATAGAGAAGCATCTGCTGTTGATGTAATTAATATGAGTTCGTTTACTCCTGGTATCTATTTTATTAAAATTGAAAATAGTACAGGTATCAAAACGGGCAAAATAATAAAGAGATAGTTTTTTAGTTTAAATTGTTGAAGAGCCTGCGAACGATGTTTGCGGGCTCTTTTTTTGAAGAGAAGATTCTTGTATTCGCGAAGCGAATTATATATTTATTTGGACTTGATATATTGTCATAAAAACCAAGACGTATGACTATAATGCTCTGATTTTTGGTATATTTGCAATATGAAGCACACCATACAACATGTTGACATCGAGATTGATAAACTTACCAATTCGATCGAGAATATCATATCTGGAGACAGTTTTCAGACTGATGTTTCATTGATTGATAAAAAGGACTTTAAAACAATTGCAAAGAAGACTGGATGGTTGTTTAACTGGAAAAATGAGTACATGCAACCAGATCGTGATGTCTATAAACTTACCATTGTTGGGAATCCACATATTATACAAGGATTGGTTAGTATTACGGAGCGAGAGGATCATGTCTATATGCATCTGATAGAGAGTGCTCCTTTTAATTTAGGTAAAAGCAAAATGTATTTAGGTGTTCCTGGTAATCTTATTGCATTTGTGTGTCGGTTATCATTTCATCGTGGATTTGATGGGTATGTCTCTTTTGCATCAAAAACACAACTGATTGAGCATTATGAAACGACTCTTGGTGCACATAATGTTGGTGGAAATCTAATGGTTATTAATACCGATTCAGCGCTAAAATTAATTGATAAATATTTCAAAAGCTAAACAACATGGGACTAATTAGAGAATCTTTGGAAGTGGATTTTTTTGTTGATCCAAGACCGTTATCAGAAAATGAAAAGAAAATGATAAGTGACTATATTAAAGCCGATAAAGCAAAAAGAAAGCCCAGAAGGAATACTAAAAAAGTCGAGTTTTCTCAACATACAGTATAGTAGATTTGTTGTTTCTTATGACATTGGTTTGTGAACATCTTTTCTTAAGCATACTAGTATAATATGGTATTTAAGATTTGTGACCTTGTGTGGCTCAAATTTTATTGGAATATGATTAAGTAGAGCCACCTCTCTACGAGAAAAATCCCATTATAAGCATGATGATGAGGATAATAGTGAGCGGTAAGGCATTTCTTTTGGCCAAATCAAATGGTGTTACGCCTGCTAATTGTGAGCTGGCATTTATTACTCCCGAAATTGGCGACATGCCTCGGCCAATACTTGAAGCCATTTGAAGGGGAAGAATTGCCGACGTTGAATTAACTCCGAATTGTGTTAAGTGATTATAGGCTTGCGGTGCAATGGCGTGAAAAATTGAATTGGCACTCCCCGTTAACACCGATCCCGAAAAAACAATGATTATCATAATCATTTTGAGCATGTTGGGCGTTGCTCCAAGAGTATTACCTAGATTGCTGAGTTCCGAGATAAATCCCATGGATATAAGTCCCGTGGCAAAGATTTCAGCAGCCACGAGCAAGATTACCACCTTTACAAATAGAGATCCCATCCCCTCCCAAAAGTATTTTATTGCATCTAAACTCTCTTTTAATTTTTTGGTCCACACCCAATTAGCAGCTACCGATATTAATAGAGTAATGAATATGGCGGTGGTAATATCAATTTTTATTGGCGGGGTGATGAAGTTGAATATAGATGAAAAAAATATTAATAAAATGAGAGGCAGGAGGGGTAAAATGGCAAACATAATAGGAACTGTTACCTTAATTTCACTTTGGGAGGTAGGAATCGGTATATGTCCCGATTTTCGATCCAAGTGTCTGTTGTGAAAAAAGAAAAGCACCATCATAATAACAGTTAGCGGTATTATATAAGGGAGCTGCATATCAAGAAAGTAGCTTATGTTATTCTGATCAATTAACTCCGATGCTTTTGATGTGTTTGTAGAGCCTGGCCCCATGTCGAATACCGTACAAGCGGTAATAATGGAGACCGCCGAAAGCCTACTAACACCAAGCCCTAACAAAATAGGAAGAATGGAAGCAACGAGCAGAAGTACCAAACCTGTAGCAGAGGGAATACACAAGTACAATAGTTGTCCAATGGGAATAACCATTATGGCTGCAAAATAGGGGTAGTTACTAAGTATCGATAGGGGCTGAATTGAGACGTAGATGAGAGCACTGTTTGCACCGCTTTTTTGCATGTACGTTACAAATCCACCAACTGCCATAATCATGAGTCCAACGCTAGCCAATTTCTGCAAAAAGGTATCTTTTATTAGAGCAAATAGATTGGTGAAATGATAGTTGGTCGCGGTTGTAAATGCGATTTCCGATTCGGTGATATAGGGTGCTAATAGTAACATTGCTAAACCACTAAAAAGAAGAGTTGCTTGAGGGTTGTATCCTTTATATAAGAGATATGCCACAGCAGCTATGAAATGGAGTGCAATTAGGATGACTATTAGCGACATTTTTGTTATTTAACCGATGATGGATTTGAAATCTTTTTGAAATGGTATATTGTAAAGTAGTGTGTATTCTTTAACAAACTTGGTAAAGGTCTCATTGGCGATACTGTGTTTCCCCAGAGCAACCAACGCTCGGCATTTAATCTCCATGGCTGTTTCGTTAATCATATCTAATTGTGTGATTGAATCAGCAATTTGAATCAATAAAGTAGGACTTAAGTTGTCGCTATTTGAGTTTAAAAAATCTTGAAAAGCATCGATGAGTTTATTTGAAATAGTGGCTTTGTATGAATCAAGCCATTCGTAGGATTGATCGGTAAGCAGGCCGCCTTTATTCACAATTGTCATAAGCTCTTTTATCTCCGAAATGGAAAGCTTTTGAGGTGAATTAAGATGTTGAAGACTTGTTTGGTAGTCGCAATAAATTCTGCTGTTTTCATTGGGGATCTCAAACTTCCAAACGCCCGAGTTACTGGTTAAGTAGTCTTGAAAATCGATGCCTAAGGCCGCTTTGAGTTTTCCAATATTTACGGCCAAATTGTTACGCCCGTTCTTTATAGGCATATCAGACCACAGTTTTTCAACAATGGTGCCCGACGAAATTCCGTTGTTTTTGTTGGTAGAGTTTAACACAATGAGCAAAAAAAGCTCTTTGAGAAGGGGCGTAAACTTGTTGGTAATCTCGATCTCCTCGGCGTTAAATATTTTAAACGATCCAAATAGATAGATCGCGTTTTTGGTTGGAGATGTAGTGTCTATTTTTTCTTGAAGAGGAGTTGAAGAGGCAGTTTCTAAAACTTCTAACTCTGCGGCCTCACGAGCTTTTTTCTTTTTTTTATGTAGATAGATGGCAAGTATGAGTAGATCAAAAGCCACTATGGCAAAGAGCCAGATCCAAGCTTTACTTACACTTAAATTAAGTACTATATTAAACATCTTCTTGAGTGATTTAAGATCAATTCAATCTGTTAAAAGTAAACAGTTTAAATAAGTCCAAATATAGCTTTTTTACTTTTTTTTAAATGATATTATCCTTAATTCCTTAATGGCGATAGCGCCCATAATAGTGTGCAGGGTTGATTGCTCTGATTTTGAAACGATTTTAGATCGTGCGAATAGAAATAGACACTTCCTTTGTGTGGCAGTTCAAGTGTTGTTTCGGTGAGGTTAACTTTTACACTTCCATCAATTACAAAGCAGTAGTCTTGCCCGCTGCGTCTATTTTCAAGCAACCCAGCTGTGCTGCCATTGGGTTCTAAATCAATGGTGTAGATCTCCATGGTTTGGAGCGGACTGTAGTGCGCCATCAAATAGAGTGTAGCGCCGTTTTCATTTCGCTTAACAAATTTACGCTCATTCCACTCAAGCATAGGGTTGGTGGTAAAGGTTTCGTTTTCGCCAATGAGCGCTCCAACCGAGGTGTTTAGGTAGTCGGCAATGCTTTTTATGGTGTGAAGCGATGGGAATGCCTTAGCGTTTTCAATTTGAGAGAGAAGACTCGAGGATACACCCACTCCTTTAGCTAACACATTTAGTGGTAGATCTAAGTATTCTCTTCGTTTTTTTATTCTTTCACCAATTTTATTCACAGCCCTTGTTATTATTTGTTTATTGGTTAAATGTTTTCTCTTAAACAGCAGAGCAAACGTTTGAAGTGATCCTATTTTTTAATCAAAATTGGTAAAATCTCTCTAATTTCTAAAAATTGTGTTTATCGGAATTAAAATTAGGGGAGTAACCTTTTAAAATATAAGGTTTTTTAACTTTTTGTTCGTCAAAAACGCCATATTTTTGTTTGCAAATGTAAAACGTTTTATCTTCTTTTGCAATAGAAAATTAAATGTGGTTAAATTTTTTCGCTCAAAATTTAATTCTGTTAAATTTTCACACAAAATCAACAATAATGGTTCTTTTTTAACTAGAGATCGGGTTGTTGTTAAAAATATAACAATTGATAATCGGTTAAGAGGTATTGTAATTAGTTTAATATTGAAATATCCACACTAATGAGTAACATTAAAAGCTTGTTCAATCTCTCTGATGAGGTTGCTCTTATCTTAGAGAACAAAAAAATTATTATTCCCGAATCGCGTGAGCATTTGCTTGAGCTAGCGATGGGTGGTGCCGAAACGTGTTTTGAAGTATCGTACGAAGTTGAGTCGGTTGGAAAAGTAGTTGAAGCAACGGTGACGAAGTGTAAAAATGGTGTGGCCGTTAACTATATGGACAAATACATGCGTCGTCGCGACCCAGATTGTATGGTTATTTCGGACAGCAATCCTACAGACAAAACAACCTATAAAGAGCGCTTTAACGATGATTTTGCTCCGCTTAGAAAGCAAACTTTTGATTGGTTAAACAGTCAGGAGGAGCTTATTGTAATGCCTTTCTTATCGGGTGGTGAGGAGTTTGGATATCCATCTCTTTTAATATCTCCGGCTAACGCAGGTTTCTTTGCAACTGCTTTGGCCGATTTACAAAGTTTCATTCCTAAAAATGAGATCCCAGCTAACTTTGTTCCTCGTGCAATTATCTATTTGGCTCCACATTTCCGCCATACTCATTTTGCCGGAAAACAAGTGGTGGTTCATAATCGTTTAGATAATTTACACGAGCTTTTCTCATTTAATTTATATCCAGGTCCAAGTGCAAAAAAAGGTGTTTATGGCATCTTATTAAATATTGGTGAGTCGGAGCGATGGGTTACTCTTCATGGAGCAACGGTTAAACTTTTAACTCCATCAAATAATGAGCTTGTTATTATGCACGAAGGTGCAAGTGGAGGCGGTAAGAGCGAGATGATTGGTGAGATGCACCGTCGCCCAGATGGCCGTATTCAGGTGTATGAGCACATGATCACCAAAGAGAAGATGATTATGGATATGGCCGATACTTGCGAGTTACAGGCGGTTACAGATGATATGGCGCTTTGTCATCCATCTATCCAAAATGAATCAAAGAAATTGGTGGTAAGCGATGCTGAGTATGGCTGGTTCTTACGTGTCGATCATATTAAAAAATATGG
>JAGPHP010000129.1 GCA_018055415.1 Breznakibacter sp.
AGGCGCAAAGACGCAAAGAAAGAATTTAAAAAATTTTAGTTTACAATTTCCTATTTCTTGCCTTTATTGTACAACAAAGGTAATACATCAAAACTTTGCGTCTTTGCGCCTTTGCGTGATAATATTTCATTTCTCAATCCCCACTCTTGCCTGAACCCCTTGCTGATAATAGTGCTTTACTTCGCGCATTTCGGTTACTAAATCGGCATACTCCATAATTTCGGGAGTAGCGTAACGCCCCGTTATAATGACTTCACACCCATCTGCACGCTTCTCAACTATATCGATCAACTCCTGCACTGAAAATAGATTGTAATAAACGGCAATATTCGCCTCATCTAAAATAACCACATCGTGTTTACCAGCTAGTATTACATCTTCGATCTCTTTTAATCCTGCACGAGCTTGTTCAATATCAACAGCTTTAGGCTTTTCAAAGATAAAACAACCAGCACCATACTGATGAACTGTGATATTTTCGCCAAACTGCCGTAAAGAGGTCAATTCTGAATATTGTTTACTCTTGGCAAATTGACCAATAAAAACCTTTCTTCCAGCACCAACCGCTCTTATAGCTAACCCAATGGCTGCGGTGGTTTTACCTTTGCCATTTCCCGTATAAACATGCAAATATCCCTGCATACGAATGATTTACTGAGATTTAAAACAAAAGAGGGAACAACCAAAATCGGGCTTTCGACACACCCAATTTGTGGTTGCTCCCTTGGAAAAATAAACTATTATCTATTTAATAACAAAAACCGTTTTTGCAGCATTTAATCCTACATTAAAAGACGCTTTTATCTCGCCATTAGATGTAAATACGTACATTTTACCTGCATTTTTATAATCCGATTCAGCCAAATAGATATCACCATTAGTAGGATCTATATCTATGCTAAAAGGAACTTTTGCTACGGCATCGACAGGAATAAAGCTACCATTTTCAACCGACTCACTATTTGCATTATACTTGATGTATTTCTTATTTACAACACTCCAATTCGCATCATATTCATAACTATAGATATAAATATTATCATTATTAATAGTCATGTTGTATGGTGATATATTTGAAATACTTGTTACAACTTCTGAATTTGCCGAAATGCGTTGAAGAGTTGCAGGTATGTCAGCGTAATTCCCTTTAGAAATTACATAAACATCACCTTGACTATCTGCAACTAATTTATCGGGATTTATAACAACCTTGATTTTACGAAGTTCCTTAAATGTAGCAGGATCAATAACAGATATAGTACTATCCTTTTTTGCAGCCATACCGCCAGAATTTGCAACATACAAAAGATTATTTGCAGCAACAATACCCTCAGGATTTGCACCTACTGATAGTAACTTCTCCACAGTAAATGAGGTGGTATCAAGTTGTGCTACATGTCCATCATAAAGCGTTACATATACTTTACCATTATATGCAACTAATGAACGAGGCGACCGCGGCGCGCTAGCATCATTTAGTAAAGGAATTGTTCTCTTGGAAAATCCAGTTTTCACATCAATAACCTCAATTAAACTTGAGTTATAAACAGCAATATAAAGATTTGAGCCATAAATGATAATATCTTGTCCCGTATCACCTAATCCTCTATCGTTAGCCGCTGAGAAAATATCGGCAGTTACCGTTGAATCTGCAAAATTATAATATGATAATGAGGCATTATTTGCACCAAATTTTCCTTGATTTAAGATATAAGCACCTGTACTAATTTTAGGAACCACAACCTCTACTTCATCTTCATTTGGGTCACAAGCAACAAAAAGAGGAGCTACAACCGCCAAAAGAATTAAAAATTTCATTTTCATTGTTCTCATAAGTAATTATTTAATTTTTATTATTTAAAAAGTATAACTCATTGTTAATCGGTAATTTCTACCTGGCATTGGATAGTTTTTAATTACGTCGTATTGCATGTCCATAAAATTTATAACCTCACCCATCAGTGTAAATTTTTTGTATGCGCATTTGGCGTACAGACTATGTTCTGCATAGGCATCTAGTTTATTGTCTTTTACATTAGTGCCATCCCAACGAATACCTGAATAGATAAGGTTATAGCCAACATCGAAAACTCGATAACTATATCCAATTGATCCAGCACCAGAGTTGAACGGGGTATAAGGAATCTGTTCTCCATAATTTTCGCTTCCTGTGGTTCTATCCTCGGCAATTTGGTACGAGTAATTCAAATGAACATTGAAACCACTTTTTTTAGATAGCGTCAAACGTGTTTTAAAACCCACATCAATACCTTGAACTATAACTTGTCCAACATTACGTACAGTTGAAAATGGATTTCCCCATTTAACAACTATCTTATCTGTAACATCGTTATAATATCCATCTAACGAAAACTCTAAGTCAGAGAGAACCCATAACCTTTTTTCACCATAAATAACACCAAAATTATATTGATTGGTAATTTCAGGACGTAATTCGGTGTAGCCAAAATCATGGTAATAAAGTTCAACAAAAGTGGGCAAACGGTAGATATTCTTGAAGAAACCTCTAATACGCAAATCCATATTATAAAAGAGTTTATACGAAAAACTAATAGTTGGGGCAAGTTTACTTCTATCAGGTGCAACATTCTCGCTTGAACTCTCATAAGTTGCTGTATATAAAACATTAGCCCCTACTAATAAACGATTGGTAAAATATTTTGCCGCCACATTTGCCAACAACGTATTTCTAATGGGAGACGAGTTGTATTGCTCAAAAAGGTTTGACTCTGATGTTAAATCGTTATAAATGTAGTCGACAGACGAAGTTACCGATAACCTATCAAACGGATAGTATTGGGCGGAGCCTGATAGATAGTACTCATTCTGTAAATACTCATCTATTTGTGTATTATTTAGCAAGGTGCTATACTTTGGATCGACAGCAGAATAGCGCATAAACGCTCTGTTTGCAGAACCTTGTATTTGATATTGGAAAATGCACGATTGTTTATTTTTATAATGAGCTTGAAAAAGATAATCTTTATTCAACATTCTATCCTTTGAGTAAGTTGAATATAAAATATTTGGACCTGGGATACCACGCTCTGAACTATAAAAACTTGACTTAAAAGATAATGTCTCATACTCTTTTAAATAACCAACTACTTTTACCTCAGTTTTTATCGAATTAACGTCTCCATTAACACGGTTTTTAACACTAATAACCTCAGTTTTATTGATATTATACTCATTGAATTTATACTCTCCATTAGCTGAAATACCATCTAAAGAAAATATTGCACTCCATTTTTTTGCATAACCTTTTTTTAATATGATCGAAGGATTCATGTATCCAAATGAGCCAGCTTTTAGAGTGGCTTTTCCGCAAAATGGGTTTGTACTATCATTTTTAAAAGATGTAGAGTTAATCGAAAGTAGCGATGAGGTACCAAATGTTCGAGCAGAGTGAAAAAAATCATTCGGGTGCCCATTTGATAAGGAGATATCAGTAATGTTTTCAAGAATAAACTTCCCAACATCAATTTGGCCAGTTTGAATGTCATTAACAATAAAACCATCATAGCATACCCCAGTATGTGCAGCTCCTAAACCACGAACTGAAACTGTTTTTACACCTCCGATACCACCATAATCTTTTACTGAAACGCCTGCTAAATGTTTGGCAACATCTGAAACATTATTGGCATTTAACGATTTAATCTCCTTAGCATCAAACTGCTGTATCGGCATTGACGAACGTAATCGTTTTATCTGCTGACCATCAATTACCACCTCTCCCAAATCATGGTGCGTGGTATCAGCCTCTTGCTTTTGAGCCAATGCTGAATTTATCGCCCAAAATAGGAGAAAAACAAAAAGAGAGTATGTTTTTAAAAATAACAACATTTAAACTATCTGATGAGTTAAAATCGACCAAATAGCTTCCGAAAAAGATCCAACAAAGGCAAAAGAGTCTAAATTTTGCTGATGTTTCGTCGCTTTTTCCTCGAAAGCTTCTGAAATTACAATAACCTTGGCAGGTCTTCTGACTTACTCTCATCTTGAAAGCCTTCCCGAAAAATCATCTCTTAAAAGAGATTCTCTCAGTGGCAAAAGAATTTTCAAAACGTTAATATAGAGCTTACAGCAGCGGGACTGTGCAGGATTTTCACCTGTTTCCCTTTTCATCCTACACCACGAATGTGGTTTCAGAACCAAAGCGATGCAAAGGTAAAACATTTTAAACAACAAATTCAAACAGAACGGTTACTTTTTTTTCAATAAACTAATTTCACAACGCACACACAACATTGCATACAACTAAAAATCAAGAAAATACATCGATTAAAGTTTTCTAAAAAAGTTTTCTACCAACATTTTTGATCAATCTTCACATACCAAAAACTACTAAATAATGAACAAATTAAAAAATGTCAACTTTTGTCAAAAAAAATATTTAAAAACAATTTTTCGTGCTAAATTAGGCATTTAATACCACTACATTTTAACAAGTTGATTTAAACATCGTTTTATGAAAAAATCCGTACTCCTACTTATTGGACTACTTCTTACGTTGACAATAAGTGCTGCAAAATTTTATCCCGTAAAAATTACTTATAAAGATGGGCGCATAATTACAGGTACAGCTACAGAACCCAAAAATCATATCGATCCAGAAATAGCTTTCAAAGAGAAGAAAAAAAAGGCTAAAGCTGTAAACATAAGCAGTAATGAAATTAAAACTTTAGAATTCACCTTTGAAGGTGGCACTCTTGAGTACGATCGTCAAAAAACCTACAACGACGATAAAGAGAAGACGATGAGTGAAGAGATGTGGCTTACTGTTGCCCTGAGAGGTCGCGCAACGCTCTATTATGTAGATATTAAAGGAACAAACATGGACGAAGGCGGAATGGTAAACTCTACAACCGACCGCTCGTGGCTATGCATCCGTGATGGTGAGGAGGCTTCAACAACTATCCTTTGGGACTTTGCGGGCAATCTTAATTCAAAACTACTCTTAAAAAGTAAAGCCCCCATCTATTTTGCTGATGATGTCGAATTTGTGGCAAAAATAAAGAACAAAACTGCTAAATGGAAAAATATTGTAGCAATGGTGAAAGAGTATAACGCCAAAGCACCAATAGTCGTTCCGGTAATAGAACCAGCTAAAGATACAACAAGCGTTACGCCAGTGGCAGTTCCAACAACGACGACCGATTCAATTGCCACACCAATCCCAGAAACGGTTAAGTAGATTCTCGAAAACACATATAAAAAGCACCATTAAGCAATTGTTTAGTGGTGCTTTTTATTTATAGTCAAATCTAAAATTGCATCGACAGACTCACTCCTTACTGACGACCATTGTAATAGGGCAAAATTAAGGCATTAGTATCTGTTTTGTATTTATGCGAATCAATGGAGAAAGTTCTTCGGATAAATGGATAGCTCCAATAAGCAACTTTTGTACTTAACATCCCAATACCGGCTCCGGCAGCCACATCGGTTAACCAATGCCTATCGTTATACATTCTAAAAAAGCCTGTAGCAGCTGCTACTGTATAACCCGCAACGCCATACCATACAGAGACATCCTTATAGTCTTGGTACAAAAACTCAGCTCCCATAAATGCTGTAGCAGTATGCCCCGAGGGAAATGAATTATCGGAACTACCATCTGGTCGCATGACGTGGGTTGTATTTTTCAAAATAGCCACAGTTGACCCCATTAACAAATAAGAGGTAGCTAATATAAAAGTTCGATCCCTAAAATTATTATTGCCTTTGACTCCTAAGCCATTTAGTGCATAAACCGACAAAAATGGAAGATACTGACTTGCATCATCTAACGTAAATTATCATCAATATCTCAGCATTATAACCTTTATCTCAACATTATAACCTTTTATTGCGTCACTTTCAATCCCTATCAAACCATAGGTTATCAACAGTGTAGGCACTATCAATGCTTTATATTGAAATTTATACTCTTTTGAGTGATATAGAGTATCCATCTTCTCGGCACAAGAAGAATGTCCACTAAAAAGATAAAGTGCTACTAACACAAACATGAATCTATTCATTAAAATCAACCATTAAAAAATAACACATCATTGCTCTACCATTTTTTAACATAGAGTAAACAAACAACAATAGTTAATCACAATGGTTTAAAAGGGCACAAAAAAAGATTAATAACAATCTTACTACTTAATCATTTATGCCACTCAATGGTGCTAATGGTATCTGATATATTGCACCCCATACATTCGCACTTACGATTTAATGTAGAAATAAGAGCGCCGTTATGATAATAGTAGAGACTCTCCTCCAATAAGTACTCTTCATTAAACTGCCGTTCGAGTGAAAACTGCTTGAACCTACAAAAAACAGTATCGTTTTTCTGAAAAGTCAACTCGAGCTCTTTGTATAGCCCCACATTATTTGTTCTAATACAGTAAGTCTTGGTTAGGACAACTCCTTTCTCTATTGTAAAAAGGGAATCAAAACACTCGAAAACCTCGCTATCACCACGATCTTCATGGTCGGTTACCGATTCATTGCAACGATAATTTGCAACAACCTCGGCAGTTGCCTTTAACGTCGTTATTCGAGCGCACTCTTCTTGCAAATTCGAGATAATACGCGCCGTATCCAAAGGCTCCTTAATTTCAGAGATGGCTTTAAATTGATCTTGTTGCGTTACCAATCTGATATTATTCTTAGTAAAACAACCACTAAAAAGAGAGATAAGAATAATCGTGTTTAAATAAAGTGTGCGTTTAAAACAGGTCACTATAATATTCATAATCTTTATCTTACAACAATCCGCACACACTTCTGATTCTCACTTTTACCTTTAATCAACATTCGGATGGCAATATTTTTCGTAACAAGACGAGATATCATCTCCACA
>JAGPHP010000130.1 GCA_018055415.1 Breznakibacter sp.
CTTTCAAAAGATACTACTATTCCAGCTTATTCAATTGAAATTGATGAGGCAATGGTACAAGAGCAGGTTTTAGGAACAACTAGTCGTTTTGGAACCAACGAAATTGTTGAAGCTGTTACTGAATCTTGTATGGTTAAGGCAGATCTTTTTGAAGTAGATGCCAAAGGCAATGTTTTAGAGGGTGGAATTCAAAACCTCGGCGCTATGTTGTCTGTTAAGATCATCAAGGATGAGGCTGAAAAAGCTAAATTAATTGGTGCGGGCAATGGCGATTCGGTTATCTTAAATATCGATAAAGCATATCCTAATGCAACTGAGAAGTCTTACCTTTTAAAAGTAAGCAAAGAGTTAGCTGAGGCAAATACTTCTGATTTTAGAGTTGATATCAGTGAAATCACAGATTATAAGGCTGCTGAATTGAACGAAGAACTATTTAAGAAATTATATGGTGAGGCCGTTACTACTGAAGAGCAGTTTAAAGATAAAGTAAAAGAGGAGATTGCTGCAGCTTTAGCTTACGAAAGTGATTTCCGTTTTGCGATCGATGCAAAGAAAGCTATTATGGATAAGCAAGCAATTGCATTACCTGAACTATTCTTAAAGCGTTGGTTAGTAGCTGCTAATCATGACAAGAAAGATATTACTCCAGAAATAATTGATGCTGAATTACCAAAGTTCTTTGAAGAGCTTAAGTGGAATTTAGTGAAGAATCAGATTATTAAGGAGGCTAGCTTAAAGATTGAAGCGGATGATGTTAAAAAGGTTGCCATTAAGACCGCTAAAATGCAGTTTATGCAATATGGCTTGAATAATGTGGCAGATGAGCATCTTGAGAGCTATGCTATGGAGATGTTAAAGAATCAAGAACAAAGCCGTCAGTATGCTGAGGAGGCTATTCAAAATAAGGTTCTTGAGTATGCTAAAGAGCAAGCAAACGTAGTTGAGAAAAAAATATCACGCGAAGAGTTTAATAAACTTTGGGAGTAACCATCTTTTTGAATATATTCGTAGTTATTAGTAATTTAATTTAATTGTTATGTTCGATCCAAGAGATTTCAAAAATTATGCGACTAAACATCTCGGTATCAATAGTATGGTGCTTGAGAAATATACGTCTGTATCTAATAACTACATATCGCCAACCATTATCGAAGAGCGCCAGCTTAACATTGCTAGCATGGATGTTTTCTCGCGTTTGATGATGGATCGCATCATCTTCTTAGGTTTACCTATAGATGATTATGTGGCTAATATCATTCAAGCACAGTTGTTGTATCTTGAGTCTGCCGATGCATCTCGTGATATTTCAATCTATTTCAATACCCCTGGAGGTTCAGTTCATGCTGGATTAGGAATTTACGACACTATGCAGTATATCTCTTGCGATGTAGCAACGATTTGTACAGGTATGGCTGCTTCGATGGGTGCTGTGCTTTTAACGGCTGGAACAAAAGGAAAACGTACTGCGTTGAAACACTCTCGAGTAATGATTCATCAGCCAATGGGTGGTGCACAAGGTCAAGCTTCGGATATTGAAATTACAGCCCGTGAAATTCAAAAGCTAAAAAAGGAGCTTTATACTATTATCTCTGATCATTCGGGTAAACCTTATGATCAGGTAGAAAAAGATTCTGATCGCGACTATTGGATGACATCTGAAGAAGCGAAGGCTTATGGGATGATTGATGAGGTGCTTGTTCGTACAAAAAAAGGTTAATTTTATAACATCATAACACTGCAGAAATAGTTTATTAAGCTATTTCTGCATTTTTGTTTCTATTATGGCAAAACAACAAAACGATAAATGTTCCTTCTGTGGAGGAGCTCCAGCTAAGGTTGGAATGCTCGTGTCGGGGCAAGATGGATTTATTTGCGCTGGATGTTCAGAGCAGGTTCATGTTATCTTTGGTGAAGAGAATAAAAAGAAGGGGGCATTTAATTCAAATGGTATCACGCTGATGAAGCCAATTGAGATTAAATCGTTTGTAGATCAGTATGTAATTGGTCAAGATGACGCAAAGAAATATCTTTCTGTTGCGGTGTACAACCATTACAAACGTTTAGCTCAGAAATCAAGCAAAGACGATGTTGAGATAGAAAAATCAAATATCATTTTGGTTGGAGCAACTGGTACTGGTAAAACACTTTTGGCTCGAACAATAGCAAAAATGCTACATGTACCATTCACAATCGTAGATGCTACTGTTTTAACAGAAGCTGGGTATGTGGGTGAAGATATTGAGAGTATCTTAACTCGTCTATTGCAAGCGGCCGAGTATAACGTGGCTGCTGCTGAGAATGGTATAGTTTTTATCGATGAAATTGATAAAATTGCTCGTAAAGGTGATAATCCATCCATCACCAGAGATGTTTCGGGTGAAGGTGTACAGCAAGGTTTGTTAAAGCTTTTAGAAGGCTCCATCGTAAATGTACCACCTCAGGGTGGACGTAAACATCCCGATCAAAAAATGATTCCTGTTGATACTAAAAACATCTTGTTTATTTGTGGCGGAGCATTTGATGGCATTGATAAGAAGATTGCTAATAGATTGAATACAAGAGTTGTTGGCTATGGTGCTTCCAAAAATAAGGATCATATTGACCACTCAAATCTATTGCAATATATTGCCCCACAAGATCTTAAATCTTTTGGTTTAATCCCAGAGATTATTGGGCGTCTTCCAGTGCTAACGTATCTTGAACCATTAAATAGAGAGACGCTTCGACGTATTTTAACTGAGCCTAAAAACTCGATTATTCGTCAGTATGAAAAGCTTTTTGATATGGACGAGATTAAATTAACGTTTCAAGAAGAGGCTCTTGAATTTATTGTTGATAAAGCGGTTGAATTTAAGTTAGGAGCTCGTGGCTTACGCTCAATATGTGAAGCAATTATGACCGATGCCATGTTTGAATTACCATCTACCGATACCAAAAGTTTTGTTATAGATAAAGCTTTTGCTGAAAGCAAGATAGAGAAAACAAATCTGTCAAGACTTTCTGCGTAGCATATCTTTACAGAGTAGCTATAAAACAAAGCGGGGCGCTATAACTAGTGCCCCGCTTTGTTTTTAAATATTGTTAGATTTAGTCTCTGTTTCCCGAAACATAAATCATTACATAATATGCTAAAGTTGCCAATGCCGAAAGCGCTGCAACAACATAGGTATAGGCAGCCCATTTTAAAGCATCTTTTGCATTCTCTTGAGGTTCTCCATATAAAATACCATGATTGCTTAACCAAGCTAAAGCTCTACTACTTGCATCAATTTCTACTGGAAGTGTTATAAAGGCAAAAAGAGTAAATACGCTATAACATGCAATAATTATTAGTAGCGCAAGTTTAAATGGAATAAGTGCCGGAAGTATAAATGCTCCCACAAACATGGCAATAAAAATAACGTTTAAAATGGTGGCGCTCACATTTTGAATTGGCACTAATGCCGAACGAAGTGTCAACATTGAGTAGGCTGTTGCATGTTGAACTGCGTGTCCGCACTCATGAGCTGCAACAGCTGCTGCCGACACGTGTCTGCCATAATATACATCTTGACTTAAATTTACCGTTTTGTCAGCTGGATTATAATGGTCTGTTAGTTCACCCTCAACTGATTTTACTCTTACGTCATAAATGCCATTGTCGCGTAACATCTTTTCTGCAATATCTTTTCCTGATAACCCATTTGGAAGAGATACCAATGAGTACTTCTTAAATTTTGATTTAAGTCGATATCCTACATACCAACTGAGTAGCAGGAAAAATAGAAAAATAAATAATAATGTAAAGTTCATATCGCTATCATTTAGTGTTTGTAACATTTCATCAAAAAATAGACCAATTAAATTTTGGGCAATAATAGGAGTAAAATAATCGTTATAGAGAAGGTTTTTGACACTTTGTCAGTTCATTATTCATAATTTATTTTGGACTCATTTAAGATGAATGAAATTTCGTCTTTTAACTCCTTTGTTTGGTGGTATTTGGGTTGTGTGGTAATGCAGTGTTTCTCGAGTTCTAGCAAGAGATCCGAGACAGATAATGCCAAGTAATCATCAATCCAGCGGAAGTGAATATCTATTAGTTTATGATTTAATAGTGAATCAATTGAGATGCGTTTTAATTGATCAATTACTTCGTTAATAGTTTGTTTCTCACCTAACCAAATGATAAAATGGAGGTGGTTCGAGGTGCCGTTAATTGTGTTTATTACAATGTTGTTTTGTAAAGCAAGTTTAATAATTTCTGCTTTTGCACTATCCCAATTCACATTATCCTCTTGTAGGAAGGATGCGTTGGAACAAATAATAAGATGAATCCAAATTCGTGTCATAGTTTTATTTTATATTATGATTGAGGTTTATGAAAAATCAATAGTTTTTGCTCAATCAACCTCGAATTTTTGTAATTCATAAATGCTAGGTGAAAAAAATAAATATCTTTGTTATATCTTAAAATTTATAGCCATGGGAAAACCGTTTGAACCAGAAAATAAGCTTCCAAATATGATTGGAGCAGGAACCAAAATCGTTGGTACAATACAAACATCAGTTGATTTTAGAATTGATGGAATTATTGAAGGAAATATCACATCAGATAGTAAAATAGTAATAGGTAGTTCTGGTGTGGTTGTTGGCGAAATCGTCTGTTCTAGTGCCGAAATTAGCGGAGAGTTAAAAGGTAAAATCAATGTGAGTGAGTCGCTTGCACTTAAATCGTCTGCCAAAATATATGGTGACATTAAAACTGTAAAATTAATGGTTGAGCCAGGCGCAATGTTTACAGGTGCTTGCGTGATGCGTTCTGAAGCGATTGAACAGCCCGAATTGTAGATGTTTTTGAGGATAAATAGTTTAGGAAGGAGAGTTTTGGTTCTCCTTCTTTGTTATGGCATCATTGTAGGAGCACAGCTTTTATTGATATTTTCGATTAGATCGTTTATAAATCCCATTGTGTATAATGAATTGACTTTTAATACAATACTTCTGGGTTCTATCTTTTTGGGCGCAAATATTCTTTTTTTTGTTCTAAACCAGATTTTTTTTGAAACTATTATTGCCCTAACGATGTTATCTATGCTTGTAAAGATGGGTGCAGCTTTGGCGATGATTTATCCAATCATTGAGGGCAATTTTGTGTATCGAGAGGTGATAGCCATATTTGTTGTTGCATTGTATCTTATCCATTTAATTATTGAATTTTTTGTGCGAAAAAAAATTCTCACAATAACTTAGGGTAGGTCATTTAAATATAACTTTTTTTTTTACTTTTGGGAAATAGATTTTTTGAAATGAGATACTTTACACTGCTCTTTCTTTCTTTTTTTATCTTTTCATTTACTTCTTATGGGAATGTGAGTTCCGAGGAGAAATCAGGTGAAGAAGAGAAGCCTTTTGACCAAATGGGAATGGTTATGCATCATATTGCAGACTCTCATTCATGGGTAGTTTACTCTTCAGAAGGCGAAGATGGACATCATCGTGAGTTAGTGATTCCTTTGCCCGTTATTTTTATTGATAACGGCGCTCTCCATTTTTTTCTTTCAAGTCGATTTAATGAATCTAAGAGTGGTGTTGTTGAAAGTAGGGGCGGATATTACCTATTAACACATAACAAGATTTATAAAACTGATGCCGAGGGGCGTGTCAATTTGGATAACGATCATCACATTACCAATGACCGTGTTTTTGATATCTCTTTTACGCGAAATGTTGCCTCTATGTGGATATCTATTGCTATTATATTTGCCATTTTTATCCCTATGGCACGTCGATATCGAAGCGGAATTTCTGCCCCAAAAGGTGTTCAGTCGGTGTTTGAACCTATTGTTCTTTTCGTTAGAGATGATATTGTCTATACTCAAATAGGTAAAAAGAATGCTCATAAGTATTTGCCATATTTAATGACTCTATTCTTCTTTATTTGGGTTAATAACTTATTGGGTTTAGTTCCTTTTTTCCCGGGTGGCTCTAACTTAACAGGTAATATTGCGTTTGTATTGGTATTAACGTTGTTTACGTTTTTTATTACTAATTTCAGTGGCACTAAAACTTATTGGAAACATATACTTATGGTGCCAGGAATACCTGGTTTTGTTAAGCCTATTATGATTCCAGTAGAAATACTCTCAATTTTCACAAAGCCATTTGCTTTAATGATACGTCTTTTTGCAAATATCACGGCCGGTCACATGCTTATTTTGAGTTTGATCTCAATGATTTTTGTTTATAAGTCAATATACTTGGCACCACCTTCTGTTATTGTTGTTGTGGTAATGTCAATTCTTGAGTTGTTTGTTGGTTTATTACAAGCTTATATATTTACCTTGCTTAGTGCACTCTTTATTGGAATGGCTATTCAAGAGGATGATCATCATTAATCATAATTTAACGTAATTTTTATGGATTCATTATCTTTAACAGTAGTAGGTGTAGGTTTAGTTGTAATTGGTGCTGGTTATGGTATCGGTAAAATTGGTTCATCGGCATTAGAGTCTATGGCACGTCAACCTGAGCTAAGTGGTAAAATTCAAACAGTGATGCTTGTCGCAGCGGCACTAATTGAAGGTTTGGCGTTTTTTGGTATGATAATCGCTCTAATGAAGGGTTAATCTTTGCTATTCCTTTTATATGTTAAGTCTTTTCAGATTTGACATTTTTTGAGACGGGTAAAATTTTAAAAATTCTACTATGGATTTAGTTACTCCCGAACCGGGGCTACTGATATGGTCATCGGTTTCGTTTATTCTTCTTTTGCTTCTCTTAAAGAAGTTTGCATGGCGTCCGATCATTCAGGCGTTGCAAGCACGTGAAGAGATGATAGAAGGCTCTATTGCTGATGCTCAGAA
>JAGPHP010000022.1 GCA_018055415.1 Breznakibacter sp.
GTTATCTGCCACTTATTTTAAATAACACCAATTACCCCATCAATTAACAATTAACAATTAACAATTAACCATTGATCATTAACAATTAACAATTAACCATTGATCATTAACAATTTTCCTTCTCCTTCTTTCTAATCAATTGAAAATTAATCAATTTATATTTGCGGTAATTCGCAAAATTATTCCTACCTTTGCACCGCAATTTTGTGGGGTCACGATATTATCTTGAAAATCAGAATGTTTTTTGATTTTTTTGTCGTAACTTTGTCGCCCCGAAAAGGTTAGATTTTTTTTAATTTAATATAAATATGCCAACAATTCAACAATTAGTAAGAAAAGGACGCGTTAAATTGGTCGACAAATCTAAGTCACCAGCTTTAAACTCATGTCCTCAAAGACGCGGTGTTTGTGTTAGGGTTTATACAACAACTCCTAAAAAACCAAACTCTGCAATGCGTAAAGTAGCAAGGGTACGTTTAACCAATGGAAAAGAGGTTAACGCATACATCCCAGGTGAAGGTCATAACTTACAAGAGCACAGTATTGTACTTGTTCGTGGCGGTCGTGTGAAAGACTTACCAGGGGTACGTTACCACTTAGTGCGTGGAGCTTTAGATGCTTCAGGTGTTGATGGTCGTATGCAACGTCGTTCTAAGTACGGAACTAAACGTCCTAAAGCAGGAAAAGCAGGTGCTCCAGTAAAAGGCGCTCCAGTTAAAAAGAAAAAATAGAGTATTAATTTAAGTTTTGTTTATTGGTGTTGATGGGATGAGTAAATAATGGTTAAACATTATTGAAGACGTAAATTGACAGCCGATAATTTTTAGAACTGATAAACAAGAAAAGATGAGAAAAGCTAAACCAAAAAAGCGAGTTCTTTTACCAGATCCAGTGTTTCAAGACACTTCGGTAACACAGTTTATTAACAATCTAATGTACGACGGTAAAAAGTCTGTGGCATATGGAATTTTTTACGATGCGTTAGATCGATTGAAAGATAAAGCTGAAAAAGAGGGTAAAACTCCGCTTGATATGTGGAAAAAAGCCATTGAAAACATCACGCCTAACGTTGAGGTTAAGAGTCGTCGTGTGGGTGGTGCAACTTTCCAAGTTCCAACAGAAATTCGTCCTTCAAGAAAAGTTTCTTTAAGTATGAAGAACCTTATTCTTTACTCTCGCAAGAGAAGTGGTAAGAGTATGGCAGAGAAATTAGCCGCTGAAATTAGCGCTGCTTACAATTTCGAAGGTGCTTCTTATAAGAAGAAAGAAGATATGCACAAAATGGCCGACGCTAACCGTGCTTTTGCGCATTTCAGATTCTAGTATTTAATTTAAGAAAGGACGATTATAATGGCAAATGCTGAATTAAAATATACCCGTAACATTGGTATCATGGCGCACATCGATGCTGGTAAAACTACCACATCTGAGCGTATCTTATTTTACACTGGTGTTACTCACAAACTTGGAGAGGTACATGATGGTGCCGCTACAATGGACTGGATGGAGCAAGAGCAAGAGCGTGGTATCACTATTACCTCTGCAGCTATTACTACATCTTGGAAATACAAAGATGAAGATTACAAAATCAACATCATTGACACCCCGGGTCACGTTGACTTTACCGTTGAGGTAGAGCGTTCTCTAAGGGTTTTAGATGGTGCTGTGGCTGTTTTCTGTGCGGTTGGTGGTGTTGAGCCTCAATCAGAAACTGTTTGGCGTCAGGCTAACAAATACGGGGTTCCTCGTATCGGTTTCGTTAACAAAATGGACCGTTCGGGTGCTAACTTCTTCGAAGTTGTTCGTCAAGTTCGTGAGAATCTTTACGCAAACCCAGTGCCTGTAATGATTCCAATTGGTGCAGAAGAGACTTTTACAGGTGTTGTAGATCTTATCAATAATAAGGCTATCACTTGGAAAGATGATGCTAACATTGGTTCTACGTTCGAATACTCTGATATTCCTGCAGAAATGAAGGAAGAGGCAGAAGAGTGGAGAGCTAAATTAGTAGAGGCTGTAGCTGAGCATGATGATGAGTTGATGGAGAAATTCTTCGACGATCCAGATTCAATTACTGCAGATCAACTTTTGGCTGTAATTCGTAAAGCAACTATTGCTCAAACAATTACTCCAATGATTTGTGGTTCTGCTTTCAAAAATAAAGGGATTCAAACTCTACTTGATTACGTTGTGGCTTTCTTACCATCTCCTAGCGATATTCCTGCTGTTGAAGGTATCGACCCTGAAACTGGCGAAGCTGCTTTCCGTGATCACGATGATAACACTCCATTCTCTGCATTAGCATTCAAAATTGCTACCGATCCATTCGTTGGTCGTTTGGCTTTCATCCGTGTTTACTCGGGTAAAATTGATGCTGGTTCTTATGTTTGGAACTCACGTACTGAAAAGAAAGAGCGTATCTCTCGTCTTTATCAGATGAAATCAAACAAGCAACTTCCAAAAGATTTCATCGGAACTGGTGATATCGGTGCTGCTGTTGGTTTCAAAGATATCCGTACTGGTGATACTTTGTGTGATGAAAATCACCCAATCGTTCTTGAATCTATGGATTTCCCTGATCCAGTTATCGGTATCTCTGTTGAGCCTAAGAGCCAAAAAGATATTGATAAATTAGGTATCGCTCTTAATAAACTTTCTGAGGAGGATCCAACCTTCCGTGTTCATACGGATGAAGATAGCGGTCAAACCGTAATTAGCGGTATGGGTGAACTTCACCTTGAGATCATTCTTGATCGTTTGAAGCGTGAGTTTAAAGTTGAGTGTAACCAAGGTAAACCTCAAGTTGCTTACAAAGAGGCTATTACTGCTACTGTTGAACACCGCGAGGTATTCAAGAAACAGTCTGGTGGTCGTGGTAAATTTGCCGACATTCTTGTTAAAGTTGGTCCTGTTGGTGAAGGTGAAAGCGGTCTAGTTTTCGTTAACGACATCAAAGGTGGTAACATTCCTAAAGAGTATATCCCATCGGTTGAAAAAGGTTTCAAAGAGGCTATGTCAAATGGTGTTCTTGCAGGCTTTAACGTTGAAAACTTAAAAGTTACTCTATTCGACGGATCTTTCCACGCAGTTGACTCGGATTCATTATCATTCGAAATCGCTGCTCGCCAAGCATTCCGTGAGGCTTCTAAGAAAGCTAAACCAGTTCTTCTTGAGCCAATCATGAAAGTTGAAGTGGTAACTCCTGAAGAGTATATGGGTGATATCATTGGTGACTTAAACAAGCGTCGTGGTCAAATCGAAGGTATGGAAGAAAAAGCTGGCGCACGTGTTGTGAAGGCTTCTGTTCCTCTTTCTGAAATGTTTGGTTATGTAACCACACTTCGTACTATCTCTTCTGGTCGTGCAACATCTTCAATGGTGTTCTCTCACTACCTTGAGGTTTCTAAAGGTATTGCAACAGAAGTGTTGAAAGAGTGTAAAGGTAAAGTAGAGTTATTATAATACTGAATTAGTATTCAATATGAGCCAGAAAATTAGAATCAAATTAAAATCTTACGATCATAGCTTACTTGATAAGTCGGCTGAGAAAATCGTAAAAACAGTTAAAGCTGCTGGTGCAGTAGTAAGTGGTCCTATTCCACTTCCAACAGATAAAAAAATCTTCACTGTGTTGAGAGCAACGTTCGTAAACAAAAAAGCGCGCGAGCAGTTCGAACTCTCTTCATACAAAAGATTAATCGATATTTACAGCTCTTCTGCTAAAACAATCGACGCTCTTATGAAACTCGAATTGCCAAGCGGTGTAGAGGTAGAAATTAAAGTTTAAGTTTTATTATTAATTTATCTGAAATGCCAGGAATTATTGGAAAAAAAATCGGAATGACTTCCGTTTTCAGTGCCGATGGAAAAAACGTTCCATGCACTGTTATCGAAGCTGGCCCTTGTATCGTTACACAGATTAAATCTGTGGCAACAGACGGTTACGAGGCTGTACAGCTGGCTTTCGACGAAAAAAAGGAGAAAAACACTTCTCAACCTGAGCTAGGCCATTTCAAAAAGGCATCAACATCTCCAAAACGTAAGTTAGTAGAGTTTGATGGTTTTGAAACAGCTGTTAAACTTGGTGACGCTATCACCCTTGAGCAAATCCTTGATGACAACATGTTTGTTGACATCACAGGTATCTCTAAAGGTAAAGGTTTCCAAGGTGTTGTTAAACGTCACGGTTTCGGCGGTGTGGGTGGTCAAACTCACGGTCAGCACAACCGTTTACGTGCCCCAGGTTCTGTGGGTTCATCTTCATTCCCTTCACGTGTATTCAAAGGAATGAGAATGGCCGGTCGTACTGGTGGCGACAATGTTAAGGTAGAAAACCTAAAAGTGTTAAAGATTATCCCTGAGAGCAACCTTCTTATCGTAAAAGGTTCTGTACCAGGTGCAAAAGGTTCATATCTAATTATTGAGAAGTAATGGAATTAAACGTAGTAAATATTAAAGGTGTAAGCACCGGTAGAAAAGTTGAACTTTCAGATTCAATCTTTTCAATAGAACCTAACGACCATGCCATCTATTTAGATGTGAAACAATATCTTGCTAATCAACGTCAAGGTACTTCTAAAGCGAAAAATCGTAACGAAATTTCAGGAAGTACTCGCAAATTGAAAAAGCAAAAAGGAACTGGTGGAGCTCGTGCAGGTAGCATTAAATCTCCTCTATTCCGTGGTGGAGGTCGTATCTTTGGTCCACAACCTAGAGATTATGAGTTCAAATTAAACAAAAAATTGAAGCAACTTGCTCGTTTTTCTGCTTTAGCTTATAAAGCAAAAAATAACGAAATCATCGTTGTTGAAGATTTTACGTTTGATACTCCTAAAACTAAAGAATTTGTTGCTATTCAGAACAACCTTAAGGTTAATGGTAAGCGTTCTCTTCTTGTTATCAAGGAAGAAAACAAAAATGTTTACCTATCTTCTCGCAACGTTCCTAAGTCTGAGGTTCTTACTTATAACGAACTAAACACTTATAGCATAATGAAGGCTGGTTCTTTAGTGTTGAGTGAAGGTTCTATCGCAGAATTGAACAATTTGTTAAACGCTTAAGAAGGTTCATTATATGAAAGTTTTATTAAAACCATTAGTTACTGAGAAGGTTAACGCAATGGCCGAAAAGTTTAACCGATACGGATTCTTAGTTGATATCAAAGCTAACAAGCTTGAGATCAAAAAAGCTGTTGAAGAGTTATACAGTGTTTCGGTTACTGACGTAAATACCCTCAGATATTCGGGAAAAGTTAAATCTCGTTTTACAAAAGCTGGTGTTATTACAGGGCAAGGCAATGCTACTAAAAAAGCAATTGTGACCTTAGCCGATGGAAATGCAATTGATTTTTATAGCAATATTTAATTGAAATGGCAGTAAGAAAACTAAAGCCCACATCACCGGGGCAGAGACACAAAATTATTGGGGCGTTTGATACGGTTACATCAGCGTCACCAGAAAAATCCTTGCTGAGACCGATCAAAAAAAGCGGCGGACGTAACAACACTGGTAAGATGACCATGCGTTACATCGGTGGCGGTCACAAAAGGAAGTACAGGGTAATCGATTTTAAAAGAGAAAAGGACGGAATCACTGCAACAGTTGATTCTATTCAGTATGATCCAAACAGAAGCTCTCGTATTGCGCTTCTTGTTTATGCGGATGGTGAAAAAAGGTATATTCTTGCACCTAACGGGTTGCAGGTTGGTCAGACTCTAGTTTCTGGAACAGGTGTTGCACCTGAAATCGGTAACAGTCTTCCTTTGCAAGAGATCCCACTTGGTACTATCGTACACAATATTGAATTACGTCCTGGTCAAGGTGGAATTATGGCTCGTAGCGCCGGTACTTTCGCTCAATTAACTTCTCGCGACGGAAAATATGCGGTTGTAAAACTGCCTTCCGGCGAAACAAGAATGGTACTTACCACTTGTCGTGCAACAGTTGGTGCCGTAGGAAACTCAGATCACGCCCTCGAAAGATCAGGGAAAGCTGGTCGCTCACGTTGGTTGGGTGTTCGCCCAAGAGTTCGTGGTGTGGCTATGAACCCTGTGGATCACCCAATGGGTGGTGGTGAAGGTAGATCTTCTGGTGGTCACCCTCGTTCACGTAAAGGCTTGCTTGCTAAAGGTTACAAAACTCGTTACCCTAAAAAGCAATCTAGCAAGTATATTCTTGAAAGACGTAAAAAATAATTAAACGGAGAAAGTTATGAGTAGATCATTAAAAAAAGGTCCTTTCATTGCCTATAAACTTGAAGCTAAAGTGGCAGCAATGAATGAAGCGAGTAAAAAAGCTCCTATCAAAACGTGGGCAAGAGCGTCTATGATTTCTCCTGATTTCGTAGGTCACACCATCGCAGTACACAACGGTAATAAATTTATTCCTGTTTATGTTACTGAGAACATGGTGGGTCACAAATTAGGTGAGTTCGCTCCAACGCGTACGTTTAGAGGACACGGTGGAAATAAAAAGAGATAATTCTCGCCTAGACAGTAGTAATTCTTTAAAAAAAAGAAAATGGGTGCAAGAAAAAAATTAAGAGCAGATCAATTAAAAGCAGATAAGAAGCAACAAGCTGTTGCTCTATTGAATGATGTGCCTACTTCACCTCGAAAAATGCGCTTAGTTGCCGATATGATTCGTGGTAAAGAGGTAAACCTAGCCCTCGATCTTCTTAAATTCTCTAGCAAGGAAGCTTCAAAAAGAGTTGAAAAACTTCTTCTTTCTGCTATTGATAACTGGAAGCAAAAAAATGAAGGGGTTAGAATCGAAAGTGCTAATCTTGTTGTAAAGGAAATTTTCGTTGACGGAGGTAGAATCCTAAAACGTTTACGCCCTGCTCCACAAGGTCGCGCACATCGTATTCGTAAGAGATCCAACCATGTAACAATTTACGTGGGTAGTAAAGTTGAAAACCAAGAAGATAAAAAAAACTAAGCTAGATGGGACAAAAAGTTAATCCAATTAGTAACAGATTGGGTATCATCAGAGGATGGGACTCAAACTGGTTTGGCGGGAAAAACTACGGAGATAAGATTTTGGAGGATAATAAAATCCGCCGCTATCTTAACGAACGTCTAGCCAAAAATTCTGTGTCTAAGATTCTTATCGAAAGAACTCTTAAGTTATTAACAATCACTGTATTTACCTCTCGTCCTGGTACGATCATCGGTAAAGATGGTAGCGAAGTTGATAAACTAAAAGAGGAGTTGAAAAAGATCACCGACAAGGATGTTCAAATCAATATTTTCGAGGTTAAAAAACCGGAAATCGATGCAACTCTTGTAGCGAACGTTATCGCTCGCCAACTTGAGTCACGTGTTGCTTATCGCCGCGCTATTAAAACGGCTATTCAATCAACAATGAGAAGTGCTGAGGGTATCAAAGTACAAATCTCTGGTCGTTTGAATGGTGCTGAAATGGCTCGCTCTGAAATGTATAAAGAGGGTAGAACTCCACTTCATACACTTCGCGCAGATATCGACTATTGTCATGCTGAAGCACTTACAAAAGTAGGTCTTATCGGTATCAAAGTTTGGATCTGCAAAGGGGAAGTTTATGGCAAACGTGACCTAGCACCAAATTTAGGTGTGAAAGAGAGCCGTCCAACAACGTCTAATGCTCCAGCTGGTGCAAGAAACGACAGAGGCGGAAAGTTTAAGAAAAATAAGAAGTAATCATCACCGGAAACTTTATTATTAGTTAGAGATGTTACAACCAAAAAAAGTAAAATACAGAAGAGCGATGAAAGGCAAAATGAAGGGAGTGGCCCACAGAGGACACGAACTTGCATTTGGATCTTTCGGTATTAAATCGCTTCAAACCAAGTGGATTACCGGTCGTCAGATAGAAGCTGCTCGTATCGCGGTAACCCGTTACATGCAACGTCAGGGACAAATCTGGATTAGAATATTTCCAGACAAACCTATTACCAAGAAGCCTGCAGAGGTGCGTATGGGTAAAGGTAAAGGTGCCCCAGAAGGTTACGTTGCTCCCGTTACTCCGGGTCGTATCATTATTGAGTGCGACGGAGTTGCCTATGAAGTAGCAAAAGAGGCGTTACGCCTAGCTGCTCAAAAATTGCCTGTGACTACAAAATTTGTAGTTAGAAGAGATTTTGTTGAATCTTCAAATGCTTAAAGGATGAAAACTTCGGAAATAAAAGAACTTTCTGTTAAGGAAATTGAGGAAAGAATTGACGCAACAACAAACGAACTTGTTCGTATGGAACTCAATCACAGTATTTCACCTTTAGATAATCCAATGAAGATTAGAGCTACTAGAAGAAATATTGCACGCCTACAAACGATTTTGCGTCAGAAACAATTAACTACAAAATAGTTGTGTGATGGAAAAAAGAAATCTAAGAAAAGAACGCGTGGGCGTTGTGGTTAGCGACAAAATGGAGAAATCTATTGTTGTCTCTGTTGAAATCAAAGAGAAGCACCCTATGTATGGTAAATTCGTGAATAAAACTAAAAAGTTCCATGCTCACGATGAAACTAACAATGGCCATAATGGCGATACTGTAAAAATCATGGAGACTCGTCCCATGAGTAAGACAAAACGTTGGAGATTAGTTGAAATTATTGAAAGAGCTAAGTAATCATGATACAACAAGAATCAAGACTACTCGTTGCTGATAATAGTGGTGCGAAAGAAGTACTTTGTATTAGAGTACTTGGCGGAACTGGCAAAAGATATGCGTCTATTGGAGACCGTATCGTTGTTAGTATTAAAAGTGCCATCCCATCAGGCGATATGAAAAAAGGAACTGTAAGTAAGGCAGTTGTGGTACGTACTAAAAAAGAGATTAGAAGAGCTGACGGTTCTTATATCCGCTTTGATGACAATGCTTGTGTATTGTTAAACAACGCTGGTGAAATCCGTGGCACTCGTATCTTTGGTCCTGTAGCTCGTGAATTAAGAGATGGGTATATGAAAGTTGTTTCATTAGCACCTGAAGTACTTTAATCTTTAAATTAATTCGCATTATGGGAAAGTTACATATTAAAAAAGGCGATATCGTTATCGTAAACACTGGTAAAAATAGCGGAAAAGAGGGCAAAGTCCTTCAAGTTTTCCCTAAAGACCAGCGCGCTATTGTGGAAGGAATTAACTTAGTGTCTAAGCACACTAAGCCTAATGCTGCTAATCCTCAAGGAGGTATTATCAAACAAGAGGCTCCTATCCATATTTCTAATTTAAACCTAAAAGATCCTAAAACTGGTGCTGCAACACGCATCGGTCGCAAGCTTAATGCCGAAGGGGATCTTGTTCGTTATTCTAAAAAATCAGGAGAGGAGATCAAGTAATGAGCTATACACCTAGTTTGAAAAATCAGTACAAGGAACAAATCGTTCCTTCTCTTCAAAAGGAATTTGGTTACAAAACCATCATGCAAGTTCCTAAATTGGAGAAAATTGTTATCAATCAGGGTCTTGGTGCGGCTGTAGCCGACAAGAAAATGATCGATATCGCTATCAACGAGCTTACAACTATCACTGGTCAAAAGGCGATTGCTTGTTACTCAAGAAAGGATATTTCTAACTTTAAGTTAAGAAAAAAGATGCCAATCGGCGTTCGTGTGACTTTGAGAAAAGACACAATGTATGAATTTCTTGAAAGATTAGTTCGTGTCTCTCTTCCTCGAATCCGCGATTTCAAAGGGATTAACAGCAAATTGGATGGCCGTGGTAACTATACTTTGGGTATTCAAGAGCAAATTATTTTTCCAGAAATAAATCTTGATAATATTAGTAAAATTCTGGGAATGAATATTACCTTTGTCACCTCTGGAAAAACTGATGAAGAAGCCTTTGCATTATTAAAAGGGTTCGGTTTACCATTTAAAAAATAATTAGAAGAAGATGGCAAAAGAATCAATGAAGGCTCGCGAAGTGAAAAGAGCCGCTTTAGTAGCTAAATATGCAGCAAAAAGAGAACAACTTAAAGCCGATGGCGACTATGTTGGTCTTCAAAAACTGCCTTTGAACTCTGCTCCTGCTCGTATGCACAATCGTTGCAAACTTACAGGTCGTCCAAAAGGTTATATGAGACAGTTTGGCGTAAGTAGAATTACGTTCAGAGAGCTTGCATCTAATGGCTTAATACCAGGTGTTAAAAAAGCAAGCTGGTAATATCGATTTTAATTTTTATTTAAGTTAAATATTGTCCCGACGTTCGGGATCAATTTAATTCATTACAATGACAGATCCAATAGCAGATTATTTAACAAGAATTAGGAATGCCATCATGGCTGGCCACAAAGTGGTTGAGATTCCTGCATCGAACCTTAAAAAGGCGATCACAAAAATTTTGTACGAAAAAGGATATATCCTTAACTACAAATTTATCGATAGTGACGTTCAAGGTTCTATTAAGATCGCTTTAAAGTACGATACTGAAGCAAAAGTAGCGGCTATCAAAGCACTTAAAAGAGTGAGTACCCCAGGTTTACGTAAATATGCCGGCTTCCGTGAGATCCCTCGTGTTCTTAACGGTTTGGGTATTGCGATCCTCTCTACGTCAAAGGGTGTTATGACCGACAAAGAGGCGCGTTCTCTTAAAGTTGGTGGAGAAGTATTGTGTTATATTTATTAAGAAGGAGGAAATTTCAATGTCAAGGATAGGAAAATTACCAATTGCAATCCCTTCTGGTGTAACCGTAACTTTCAGTAACCATGTTGTTACTGTTAAAGGTTCAAAAGGTACTCTTCAGCAACCAATCGATTCTGATATCAATGTTGAAATAGCAGGTAGTGAAGTTTTAATCACTCGTCCTAGCGACGAAAAAGATCATCGTGCAAAACATGGTCTTTACCGCTCATTAATCAATAATATGGTGCTTGGAGTATCTCAAGGGTTCAAACAACAATTAGAATTAGTTGGTGTTGGTTACCGTGCTAACTCTACCGGTCAGGTATTAGAATTGGCTTTAGGATACTCTCACCCAATTCATTTTCAGTTGCCAAATGAGGTTTCTGTAGAAGCTGTAACAGATAGAAAAAGTAATCCAATTATTACGCTAGAATGTGCAGATAAACAGCTTCTTGGTATGGTGTGTGCTAAAATTCGCTCTTTCAGAAGCCCTGAGCCTTACAAAGGTAAAGGTGTTCGTTTTGTTGGCGAAGTAGTTCGACGCAAGGCTGGTAAGTCTGCAAAAGCTTAATTACATTAATTTTATTTTATTATGGCTTTTTCAAAAATAGATAGAAGACAAAAAATTAAACAGCGTATCCGTAAGTCAATTTCGGGTACTGCTGTTAAGCCAAGATTGTCTGTTTTTAGAAGTAACAAAGCAATTTCTGTTCAAATTATCGATGATCTAACTGGAACAACACTTGTTTCTGCATCATCTTTATGCAAAGAGATCGCTGCTGTTGCTGGTACAAAAACAGAGAAGGCTGCTCTCGCAGGTAAATTAGTTGCCGAGAAAGCTTTAAAAGCAGGTATTGATACTGTTGTTTTCGACCGTAGCGGATACTTGTATCATGGACGTGTAAAACAATTAGCTGAATCTGCAAGAGAAGCAGGTCTTAAATTCTAACAATTATGTCTGGAAATATAAAAAAAGTAAAAAGTAATAACGACCTTGAACTTAAAGACCGATTGGTAGCTATCAATCGTGTAACTAAAGTGACTAAAGGTGGTCGTACTTTTAGTTTCTCTGCTATTGTTGTAGTTGGAGACGAGAAAGGTATCGTTGGATGGGGCTTAGGCAAAGCTAACGAAGTTACTACTGCAATCTCTAAAGGAGTTGAAGCAGCGAAGAAAAATCTTGTAAAGATACCTGTATTAAAGGGAACAATTCCACACGAACAGATTGCAAAATTTGGTGGTTCTCAGGTTTTTATGAAACCTGCATCTCATGGTACTGGTGTTAAGGCTGGTGGTGCAATGCGCGCCGTACTTGAAAGTGTTGGTGTTACCGACGTGTTAGCAAAATCAAAAGGTTCATCAAACCCTCATAACTTAGTAAAAGCGACTATCGTTGCACTTACTGAACTTAGAGATGCGAATCAAGTTGCGGCTAACAGAGGTGTATCACTTGAAACTGTTTTTAACGGATAAGAACTATTATCATGGGAAAAATTAAGATTACACAAATTAGAAGCAAAATAGGATCTACCTCCAGACAAAAGAAAACTCTGGAGGCTCTAGGTCTTAAAAAAGTTAATTCATCTAAGGAGCACGAACAAAATAGTGTTATCCTTGGAATGGTTGAAAAGGTAAATCACCTTGTAACCGTTGAGCAATTATAATAAACTTATAAGAATTATTTTATGAATTTAAGTAATTTACAACCTGCTGCGGGAGCTACTCACTCTGAAAAGAGAATTGGTAGAGGCCAAGGCTCAGGACATGGTGGAACTTCTACTCGTGGCCACAAAGGTGCTAAGTCTCGTTCGGGTTACTCTAAAAAAGTAGGATTTGAAGGTGGTCAGATGCCAATTCAACGTCGTTTGCCTAAATTTGGATTCAAAAACATTAATCGTAAAGAGTATAAATCAATTAATATTAGCGTATTGCAATCTATTGCTGAAAAAGCTGGTGTTAACGTGATTGATATTGATGTGCTTTTAGCAGCTGGTCTGGTAAGCAAGAATGATTGTGTTAAGATTTTAGGTGATGGAACCCTAACGTCAAAGCTTGAGGTTAAAGCTCATGCTTTCTCTAAATCTGCTGTAGCTGCTATTGAAGCTGCTAAAGGAACTATTATAAAACTTTAATAGATGAAGCTGATAAGCACTATTCGCAATATCTGGAAGATCGATGAGTTAAGAGTTCGTATTCTTACGACTCTTGCTTTACTTCTAGTTTACCGTCTTGGATCGTATGTGGTACTACCTGGTATTGATCCTAATCAATTAGATAACCTACAGAAGCAGACAAGCTCTGGCGTGATGAACCTTTTGGATATGTTTTCAGGAGGTGCATTCTCTAATGCATCTATTTTTGCATTGGGTATTATGCCTTATATCTCTGCCTCAATCGTTATTCAGTTGTTAGGAATTGCTGTACCATATTTCCAAAGATTACAACGTGAAGGTGAAAGTGGTATTCGAAAGATTAATCAAATAACACGTTACCTAACCGTTGGTATTTTGGCTTTCCAAGCTCCAAGTTACCTTGCTAACTTGTATTCGCAATCTCCTGGTGCTTTTGCTATCGATGGATTGACTTATACAGTGTTTGCTTCGATCATTCTTACTGCTGGTACCATGTTTGTTATGTGGCTCGGTGAGCGCATTACAGAGAAAGGTATTGGAAATGGTATTTCAATGATTATTATGGTAGGTATTATTGCACGCTTGCCGTTTGCGATTGCTGGTGAATTTGTTTCTCGTTTGGAAGAGGGTGGTGGATTAGTGATGCTTTTGATTGAGATTGTTGTTCTCTTCCTTATCTTTATGGGTGCTATTTTACTTGTTCAAGGAACTCGTAAAATCCCTGTACAGTATGCTAAGCGAATTGTTGGTAATAAACAATATGGCGGTGTTAGACAGTATATCCCTCTTAAGGTGAATGCTGCTGGTGTAATGCCTATTATCTTTGCTCAAGCGATTATGTTCATCCCTGTTACTGTTGCTGGTTACATCGACAGTGACTCTACAAGTGGTTTTATTGCCATGTTTGGTAATATCACTGGTATCGGATACAATATCGTTTTTGCACTTTTGATCATTGCCTTTACTTACTTTTATACGGCAATTACAATCAATCCGAAACAGATGGCAGAAGATATGAAACGTAATGGTGGTTTCATTCCTGGTGTTAAACCTGGAAGAGCTACGGTTACTTATATCGACGACATTATGTCTAAGATAACTCTTCCTGGTTCATTCTTTTTAGCAATGGTGGCTATTATGCCTGCTTTTGCTATGATGGCTGGTGTTGATAATATGTTTGCTAATTTCTTTGGAGGAACGTCTTTACTTATTCTTGTTGGGGTTGTGTTAGATACACTTCAGCAGATTGAGAGTCATCTTTTGATGAGACATTATGATGGACTTCTAAAGTCTGGTCGTATTAAAGGACGTAGTGCGGGTGGTAGTTATTAATAGAGAGGACGCTTCTTTATGATATTTTTAAAAACTGAGGATGAAATTGCGCTACTTCGACTTAGCAATAAGTTGGTAGCTCAAACCCTTGGCGAAGTTGCAAAACTTATTAAGCCTGGAGTTTCAACTCTGGATCTTGACAAAGTTGCTGAAACGTTTATCCGTGATAATGGTGGTATTCCTGCTTTTTTAAATTATCACGGATTTCCAAATACTTTGTGTACTTCTGTTAACGATCAGGTAGTGCATGGCATACCATCAAAAAGACCTTTGGTTGAAGGCGATATCGTATCTGTCGATGTTGGTGTGCTGATGAATGATTTTTATGGTGACTCAGCTTATACATTTGCTGTAGGTTCCATTTCAGACGAAGCAAAGAAACTTTTAGAAGTTACTAAAGCGAGTCTTTATAAGGGAATTGAAGCCTCTGTTGCTGGACGTCGATTAGGCGATATCGGAAGCGCTATTCAGACTTATTGTGAGTCGCATAACTATACGGTTGTGCGCGAAATGGTTGGTCATGGAATTGGTCGCAACTTACACGAAGCGCCTGAGGTTCCTAATTATGGGAAACGCGGATCTGGACTTCTGCTTAAAGAGGGAATGGTTATTGCGATTGAACCGATGATTAATGCAGGAAAGCGTAATATTATTCAAGAAAGTGATGGATGGACTATTCGCACAATCGACAAAAAGTTATCTGCTCATTTTGAACATTCGATTGTTATAAGGAAAAATGGTGCAGAAATACTTTCTAGTTTTGATTTTATCGAAGAAGTATTATCTTTGCAGTCTTAAAATTTTAAAAAAGTATGGCGAAGCAAGCCTCTATTGAACAGGATGGTACGATTATCGAAGCTCTATCGAACGCAATGTTCAGAGCCGAGTTAGAGAACGGTCATGTTTTAACTGCCCACATCTCAGGGAAAATGAGAATGCACTATATCAAAATTCTTCCTGGTGATAGAGTTAAGATAGAAATGTCTCCCTATGATTTAACAAAGGGTAGAATAACGTACAGATATAAATAAAATAATATTGTTCATATGAAAGTAAGAGCATCGATTAAAAAAAGAAGCGCTGAATGCAAGATCGTTAAGCGTAAAGGTCGCTTATACGTGATTAACAAGAAGAATCCAAAGTATAAACAACGTCAAGGATAAAATAATTAATTATGGCTAGAATTGCTGGGGTTGATATTCCTTCTGAAAAAAGAGGCGAAATATCATTGACCTATATTTATGGAATTGGTCGTAGTCGTGCAAAAAAAATCTTAGCTGATGCGGGTGTTGACCCAAATGCAAAAGTTAAGGATTGGAGCGATGACGACGCAAAAAAGATTCGTGAATTAATTTCAGGTGGTTTTAAAGTAGAGGGTGAACTTCGTTCAGAAGTACAACTTAACATAAAACGATTGATGGACATTGGTTGCTACCGTGGTATTCGCCATCGTGTAGGTTTACCTGTTCGTGGACAATCAACTAAAAATAACTCTCGTACAAGAAAAGGTAAGAAGAAGACAGTTGCTAACAAAAAGAAAGCTACTAAATAGTAATTAATTATGGCAAAAAAAGCTGGAATTCAGAAGAAAAGAGTTGTTAAGGTTGAGTCAGAAGGCCAAGCGCACGTTCACTCATCATTTAACAATGTTATCATTTCTCTGACAAATTTAAATGGCCAAGTGATCTCTTGGTCTAGTGCTGGGAAAATGGGTTTTAGAGGATCTAAGAAAAATACTCCTTACGCTGCTCAAACTGCTGCTGCTGATTGTGCAAAGGTTGCGTTTGAATTAGGTTTACGTAAGGTTAAAGTTTTCGTTAAAGGTCCAGGTAACGGCCGTGAGTCTGCTATTCGTTCTCTTCATACTGCTGGTATCGAAGTTACCGAAATTAAGGATATTACGCCACTTCCACATAACGGATGTCGTCCTCCAAAAAGGAGAAGAGTTTAATTTTACTAGTTATTAACCATAAGTTTAGGTTTTGAGTGCTGGATTATGAATGATTATAAATAGACTCCTCTCTATAATCTACGCGGCATCATATTCATAATTTGAAATCAAAAATTTAAAATCAAAAATTTAGAAGAATGGCTAGATATATTGGTCCAAAGACTAGAATTGCCAGAAAATTCGGAGAAGCTATTTATGGCCCCGACAAAGCATTTGATCGACGCAAAAATCCTCCGGGACAGCATGGCGCTAACCGCAGAAAGAAAGTAAGCGAATATGGTCAACAATTAAAAGAGAAGCAAAAAGCTAAATATACCTATGGTGTATTAGAAAGACAATTCCGTATCCTATTCCATAGAGCTCAAAAATCTAAAGGAATTACTGGTGAGGTATTATTGAGCTTATTAGAGTGTCGTTTAGATAACCTAGTATATCGTTTAGGAATTGCTCCTACTCGTGCAGCAGCTCGTCAGCTTGTCTCTCATCGTCATATCGTTGTAGATGGAGCTATTGTAAATATTCCTTCTTATACTGTTAAGACATCTCAAGTTATTGGTGTTCGTGAGAAATCAAAATCTCTTGAAGTAATCACTAATTCACTTGCTGGTGGCTCTACAAATAAATTTCCTTGGTTAGAATGGGATAAACACACTTTTAGCGGTAAATTGTTAAATGTACCGGCAAGAACGGATATTCCAGAAAACATCAAAGAACAGTTAATCGTCGAATTGTACTCTAAATAATTCATTCTTATGGCAATATTAGCATTCCAGAAACCTGACAAAGTTATAATGCTTGAAGCTGATTCGAAGCGTGGTCGCTTTGAATTTCGTCCACTTGAACCAGGATATGGTATCACTGTAGGAAATGCCTTAAGAAGAATTTTACTCTCATCTCTTGAGGGTTTTGCAATTACATCTGTTAAAATAGAGGGTGTGGATCATGAATTCTCTACTATTCCTGGTGTGATAGACGATGTAACTGAAATTATTTTAAACCTAAAGCAGTTGCGTTTTAAGCGCATTGTGGATGGTGTTGATAGCGAGAAAGTTACTGTACATATTACTGGAAAAGATCAGTTTAAAGCGAGCGATATTAATGGCTTCATGAGTAACTTCGAAGTTATTAATCATGAGCATGTTATTGCGAATCTTAATCCTGAAGCCCATATTAATATTGTACTTACAATAAATAAAGGTAGGGGCTATGTTCCTTCAGAAGAGAATAAAGTGGTTGATGCCGAAATTGGTGTTATCGCTATCGATTCAATCTATACTCCAATACGAAATGTTAAATACGCTGTAGAGAACTTTCGTGTAGAGCAGAAGACTGACTACGAGAAACTTATTCTTGAGATCGAAACTGATGGTTCTATTCATCCAAAAGAGGCTTTGAAAGAGGCTGCTAAGATTCTTATCTACCATTTTATGTTGTTTAGTGATGAGCGTATTACGCTTGACTCTGACGAGAAATTTGGTAACGATGAGTTTGATGAAGAGGTTCTTCATATGCGTCAATTGCTTAAATCAAAATTAGTGGATCTTGACCTTTCGGTAAGAGCTCTAAATTGTTTGAAAGCCGCAGATGTAGAGACTTTAGGCGAGTTAGTTAAATTTAATCGAAACGACTTATTGAAGTTTCGTAATTTTGGTAAAAAGTCTCTTACTGAGCTAGATGACTTGTTGAGTCAACTTAATCTTAGTTTCGGGATGGATATTTCTAAGTATAAATTAGATAAGGAGTAATAAGCGATGAGACATAATAAAAAATTCAATCACTTAGGCAGAACAAGCTCTCACCGTAAGGCATTATTAGCTAATTTGGCAAGTTCTTTGTTTATACACAAACGTATTAAAACAACCTTGGCAAAAGCTAAAGCTTTGAGATCGTATGTTGAGCCTTTGATTACAAAATCAAAAAACAATAGTACTGTTGAGGAGCAATCACATGCTCAACGTGTAGTATTTAGCTATTTGCAAGATAAAGGTGCTGTTAAGGAGTTGTTTACAACAATTTCTGAGAAAGTTGCTGATCGTCCAGGTGGTTACACTCGTATTCTTAAGCTAGGTAATCGTTTAGGTGATAACGCTGAAATCGCATACATCGAACTAGTTGACTTCAATGAGAACATGCTAAAAGTATCTTCTAAAGGTGAAGTTAAAAAGGCTCGTCGTAGCAGAAAGAAAAAAAGTTCAGAAGAGGCTGCAGCAGAGTAATTAGCTCGGTATGAAAGAGACTAAATTTAACATTGTTAATAGTTGGTTTTCTGACAAATTTTGAAATATTTAAAGGATATGGCTTTTGGCGTATCCTTTTTTTTTGATTAATTAATTATTTATTATATAAATTTTTTGATATGGAACAAATTGTAAATGTTCATGCTAGAGAAATTCTTGATTCTCGTGGATTCCCAACTTTAGAGGTTGAGATTACAACTGAAAGTGGTTTTATTGGTAGAGCTGCTGTGCCAAGTGGTGCATCTACTGGTGAAAATGAGGCATTAGAGTTACGTGATGGTGACAAAGGTCGTTACCTTGGTAAAGGTGTTTTAAAAGCTGTTGCCAATGTTAATGATATCATTGCTCCAGCTGTTCTTGGCATGGACGTATTTGACCAAGTTGGTGTTGACCAAAAGATGATTGATCTTGATGGTACTAAAACAAAGAGCAAATTAGGTGCTAACGCTATTTTGGGCGTTTCATTAGCTCTTGCTCATGCAGCTGCTAATGTTTTAGAGCTTCCTTTATATCGTTATATTGGTGGTACTAACGCTAAAACTCTTCCTGTTCCAATGATGAACATCATCAATGGCGGTTCTCACTCTGATGCTCCTATTGCATTCCAAGAGTTTATGATCCGTCCAGTTGGTGCGAAATCTTTCCGTGAAGGTTTACGTATGGGTTCTGAGGTTTTCCATAGCTTGAAAAAAGTATTCCACGATAGAGGTTTAAGTACTGCTGTTGGTGACGAAGGTGGTTTTGCTCCAAAATTAAACGGTACTGAAGATGCTCTTGAAAGCATTATTTTAGCTATCAAAAATGCTGGTTATAAGCCAGGTCGTGCTTCTGAAGGTGGTGATGTTTCTATCGCTTTAGACTGTGCTTCTTCTGAGTTCTTTAAAGATGGTATCTATAACTATGCTAAATTTGAAGGTGCTGAAGGTGCAAAACGTACTATCGACCAACAAGTTGATTTCTTAGCTTCTTTAGTTGCTAAATATCCTATTGACTCTATCGAAGATGGTTGTTCTGAGAATGATTGGGAAGGTTGGGTTAAATTAACTCAAAAAATTGGCGACAAGTGTCAATTAGTAGGTGATGATTTATTTGTAACAAACGTTGAATACCTTCAAAAAGGTATTGAGCTTGGTGCAGGTAACTCAATTCTTATTAAAGTTAACCAAATTGGTACTTTAACTGAGACTTTAGATGCTATTGATATGGCTCACCGTGCTGGTTATACTTCGGTTACTTCTCACCGTTCAGGCGAGACTGAAGATGCTACTATTGCTGATATTGCTGTAGCTACTAACAGTGGTCAAATTAAAACAGGTTCATTGAGCCGTTCAGACAGGATGGCTAAATACAACCAATTGCTACGTATCGAGGAAGAACTTGGTGCTAGTGCAGTTTATGGTTACAAGAAAATTACTAAGAAGTAATTTTAACTTCATAATTTTTAAAGGCGAGCTGTGAGGCTCGCCTTTTTTTGTTTTTTTACATCTTTTTTAACTTTAGTCGAACATTTTTTTGCTATATTAGTTTATATGATATATGACAGATTCTTCATCTCAAACAATCTTATATAATATATTATTTAAACTTATAGGCAATGGATTACATTAAACAGCGATTAATAGAGAAGGGACGGCCTAAGGCTGCCATATTAAAGGATTTAGAAAAGCGTTATGGTCACGTTGTTTTGCAAGACATTACTGTTGATCAGGTGCTAGGTGGTATGAAAGGGATTAATGGCCTTTTAACCGAGACTTCAAATTTGGATCCTGAAGAGGGTATCAGATTTCGAGGTTACTCAATTCCTGAACTTCGTGACAAGTTGCCTAAAGCTCATCCAGGTGGTGAACCTCTTCCTGAAGGGCTATTTTACTTAATGCTTATTGGTGAGTTACCAACTGAGGAAGATGTAAAATTCATCAGCCAAGAGTGGTCAAAGCGCGCAGCTGCTATACCTCAGCACGTATATAAAGTGATCGATGCTGTGCCAAAGGATGCCCATCCTATGATACAGTTTAACTTGGCAATTTTGGCCATGTCAACGCAGTCGCATTTCCGTCGTTCCTACTTAGAAGGCCTAGATAAGAAAGATTTTTGGGATCCAATGTATGAGGGGGTTATGGATTTAATATCTCGACTGCCTCTCATTGCGGCCTATATTTATCGTAGAGTGTTTCATGATGACAAACATATCCCAATGGATCCATCGTTAGATTGGGCTGGGAACTTTGCGCACATGATGGGTTACGATTCGGACGCTGTAAAAGATTTAATGCGCTTGTATATGGTTATTCATGCCGATCATGAAGGGGGCAACGTTTCGGCACACACAACTCACTTAGTAGGTTCTGCTTTGTCCAATCCATATTATAGTTTCTCGTCTGGAATGAATGGTTTAGCCGGCCCGTTACACGGTATGGCTAATCAGGAGGTAATGCGCTGGATTTTTAAGCTTCAGAGTGAAATTGGGACTAAGGCACCTACAAAAGAACAAATTAAAGAATATGCGCTTAAAACTATTGCTGCAGGGCAAGTGATTCCAGGATATGGGCATGCCGTTTTACGTAAAACAGATCCACGTTTTTCGGTGCAGCTAGACTTTGCAAATAGAAATATTCCGAACGCAGAGCTTATAGAACTTGTTAGGAATGTATATGAGGTTGTACCTGAGATCTTAGGATCATTAGGTAAGGTTAAGAATCCTTGGCCTAATGTGGATGCTATATCAGGCTCTCTATTAACTTCTTACGGTATTACAGAGTTCCCTGCTTATACGATGCTATTTGGCGTTTCTCGAAGCCTAGGCGTGTTGTCTTCTTTGATTTGGGATCGTATTTATGGCATGTCTATCGAACGTCCAAACTCACAAACACTTGAGTGGTTCATGGAAAAAGTAAATTATACGAAAGAGACATAGATTAAAAATTTAAATTTTCAAATAAACGGGAGAGCTTAATTTGAGCCCTCCCGTTTTAGTATCTATTAATTTGTTACCTTTAGTTTAATGAATGTAAGGTGAACTAGTAATCTTTGTTAGATGAATAATTTGAATGGTATTCCTGAATATGAATTAAGGGAGAATGGTGTTGCAGCTGATTTTGTTTTAAAGAGTATGCAGGAGGTGTGGGAACGAAATGGTGGCAAACAGGATGTTCCTCACAGGCATAACTATTATACGGTTCTGTTTGTAAAGCGCGGAGAGGGTGTTCATTATATCGATTTTGAAAAATATGCGATCACTGATATGACTCTTTTCTTTGTCAGTCCTGGTCAAGTGCATCAGGTGCTTGCAGAGTCGAGTAGTGAGGGATATGTACTGCTATTTACGCGCGAATTTCTTCTAAAGCACATGATTCCAGAGAGTTTGATCACAAACATTGGACTCTTCTCCTCTATTTACAATATCCCACCTATCGTAATGTGCTCTGAGAGTTTAGTGCGTTTGACTCAATTTATGGAGTCAATGATGCAAGCTTATAAGGCAAATGATTTGTTTTCGAAAGAGGCAATTTCGGCGTGGTTGAAGCTTTTCTTTATTGAGACAAATAAGTATGCCTCTCATCTGCCCGATGAGTTACTTAAAGTGCATCCTAAGTCAAAAGATATTGTGAAGGATTTTAAACTTCTGTTGGAGCAAAACTATCGTCAATGGCATAAGGTGAGCGATTATGCAGATAAATTGATGGTCTCGCCCGACTATTTGAACTCTTTGATAAAGGAGAGTGTTGGAAAGACTGCTAAGGAGTTTATTCAGAATAGGATAATATTAGAAGCCAAGCGTTTGGGGGTTCACACCTCGCTCTCTTCAAAGGCTATAAGTTATGAGATAGGTTTTGATGACCCAGCTCATTTTAGTAAGTTCTTTAAAACACTAACTAACACCTCTTTTAGCGATTTTAGGATGGAGATAGCCACATCTTAAGTTATTTTGCATCTGTTTTTCGGGTTTATAGAGCTTATGTTTAAAAAAAGAGAGTCGTATGTTGATAATAGTTGAGTAAAAATTGCGTTTATTGACGTTGAGTTTCTATTTTTGTACAAAAAAAATCACATATGCAGAGTCTAGAAGGCCAAAAGCTAATTTATAAGTTGCAAAATGAATTGCAAGACAAGGGTTTAGTTGTTGAATCAACCATTTCTGATTTAAAAGCGCTTCGTGCTTTGATGCTAGAAGAGAAAGATCCATTCTTAACCAAGATGTTGCGTTTAATGTATCAACATCTTGAGGCACACAATGGTTTTTTTGTTCCGATACCGAGTGATGATGTGGATTCTGAAGAAGAGGGTGGTGAAGAAAAGGAGGAGCCGACGATTGGAGTAGAGAGTTTACTCTTTCTTTTGGAACTTATTACGGATAGCAAGAATCGTCATAATCGTGCAGATTTGCAGGCATATATGGATAGTTTGCAGGAGTATAACGGATAATATTGATTATAATAAAATACAAAAAAAGGTGTCTCTTGCAAGGCACCTTTTTTTTGTATTTTATTATTTTTTAGACTCTTTAAGTTTATACTTATTGATGATTTTACTGCCTCCTTTATCTCTCTCGTCTTGTAACTCTTGACTACTCCGAGCCTCTTTAACGCGGAAGAGATGTAAT
>JAGPHP010000131.1 GCA_018055415.1 Breznakibacter sp.
ATAACTGCAATCGTTTGCACAATCACCAACACCACAAGCAATTACATCAACTCAATCACTAAAATTATAACCAAACATTAAACAAAAAATCTTCGCAAACGATTGAAGAAAGAGATAGGCAAAAAAACAACTATAAACAAGAATTATGGATTTAAAACATTCTCGAACTACTTTTTAAAAACAAAATAAACAGCCAAAATCATAAAGCCAAAACCCACTAAATGGTTCCATTTAAGCACTTCTGATTTAAAAACAACTGTTGAAATAACCACAAAAACGGTTAACGAGATGATTTCTTGAATGATTTTAAGCTCCATCATACTAAAAGGTCCTCCATTACCATTATAACCTATTCGGTTTGCTGGCACCATAAAAATATACTCAAAAAGAGCAATTCCCCAACTAATTAGAATAATGGCAATTAATCCTAAGCTCTCAAACCAATCAACATCTTTCATTCGTAGATGACCATACCATGCAAAGGTCATAAAGGTATTTGATAATAAAAGAAGAAGAATTGTCCATAATCCACTCATAACCAATCAATTTAAATTAATTATATTTTTTTTAGATGATGATGCTTTAAAGAAAACATAAATCGAAAACAGCGTAGTAATAGTAAACATGATACCCAAAATAGCCATAGCCTCTTCAAGAGAATAAAAATCGGTGTACCAACCAAAAAAAGGTCCAATCACAGCAAATAGTAACCTAATAGATACACTTCGCAAGGAGAGGATGGATGCTCTAACATCAGAACCAATAACCCGATTGACATACTCTTTTAGAACCGGGTTAATAACGCCTCGAGCTGAATAAAAGAGAGCAAAAACAATCAATAAAAGATACCCAGTTGTGAATGATGCCAATATAAAACTTAATGTAATAACAACAGTAGTTGCCAACAACGTTACTTTAGGCTTCAATTGAGCTTCAACCCTATAGGCAAAAGCCGTTACAATACCAGCCATTACATTCAATACCATTGCAGTTGCACCAATGGCAACCTCATCGAACCCAACCGATTTCAAACGCAACTGATAAATCCAAGCCATGGTAAGGGTTGCAGAGCCAATAAGAGCCGAAAAAAGCATATTCCAACGTAAAGGGATATTGTTGACTAATGCATCTTTCATAGTGACTAACACCTCAATAAAACTTTTTCGTGTAGATTCTTGCCTAAGCGGCTCATAAAGCAAAAGTGCAGCAGGAATAGCCATAAATGCAACGCCTGTTTGAAAAAAAAATGGCAATCGCAGACTATAAAAAGCTAATATTCCACCACAAAAACTACCTGCAGCTTCAGAGAAATTTCCAACAGAAAACATTCGGCCTTCATATTTAAGATAGTCCGATTCGCGTTTCGATTCTCGTAATGAATCATAAAGAAGCGCTCCATCGGCACCATTTATGAATGATTGTCCAATTCCAAGTGCAATCTCAGCCAATAAAAACGCGTAAAACCCTGTTGTTGTTGAATAGATAAAAAATCCAAGCGTTCCTAAAACGGCTCCTATTAAAATACTCCGTTTACGTCCGATGATATCTGCTAAATAACCCGATGGCAAATCGAAAATAACAATAGATATAGAGTAGAAGGCTTTTAATTGAAACGATTGGGTTGTTGTAAAACCCACATCTTTATAAAACAACATTAAAATGGGCATAGTGAGCATAAACCACTTAGCCACTTTTATGATGTATAATAAATATATATTACGAGTAAGATTGTTCACAAAGCAGTTAAAAAAATATTGGCAAATATAGATAAAGAAAAAAGAGATAGGAGTTAAAAATTAAATTGTTATTTAACATCCCATCCTTTGGAGGGGTGCCCTTAAGAGCGAGATAGTTCAATTTAAATACACGACTATAAAACGACTTTACTATCAATATAATTAAAACTTAAGCGATCTTTACTTGTTAATAATGAAAAAAATATTGGATCGATGAAGAAAATTGCAATTTTATATGGCTCATCACTGGGCAACACCAAATTTATTGCCGAAAAAATGGCAAAACTGATTCCAAACAGTGAACTAAGCAGCGTTTCGGATATAACCCAACAAGATATTGAGTCGTACGACTTTATTATACTTGGCACGAGTACATGGGGCATTGGTGGTTTACAAGATGAGTTCAGTACTTTTGTTGACACGCTTATTTCGGCAGATTTGAGTGGCAAAACAATTGCACTCTTTGGCTGTGGCGATCAACAAACCTATCCCGATACTTATTGTAATGCTGTTGGTAAACTCTTTGATTTGTTGAAAGATAAGGGGTGTAAAATAGTGGGGGAGTGCTCAATTGAAGGGTATGATTTTTCTCAATCGCTGGCCGTAAGAGATGATAAATTTGTTGGCCTTGCCATTGATGAGGAGAACCAGCCAGACTTGACAGATTATCGAATAAAAAAATGGCTCGAATCTATTGCCAAAGAGCTTGTTGATTAACATCTTCACACTCCTAATTTATTTTGTTTGAAATTTAACAAAGGTTTTAGAATACAACAAAAGTTACTATTTTTGTCGTCATTAAAGACGGTTAAATATTTGATAATCTTATAAAATAAAGAAAATGAGAGTTCTTAAGTTTGGTGGTACTTCGGTAGGTTCGGCAGACAGAATGAGAGAAGTGGCAAATCTGATAAATGATGGCCACTCTAAAATTGTAGTTTTATCAGCAATGAGTGGTACCACAAATGCCCTTGTTGAGATTGCAAACTATCTGTATAAGAAAAACCATGATGGTGCTAATGAGGTGATTAACAAGCTCGAGCAAAAGTATTACAATGAGGTTGACGCTCTTTATACTACAGCTGCTTACAAAACAAAAGGAGCCGAGTTGATTAAGTCTCATTTCGATTTTATCAAATCATTTACAAAGGATGTCTTTACTGTTTTTGAAGAGAAGACTATTTTGGCAGAAGGTGAGTTGATTTCAACAGCAATGTTTCAATATCATTTAGAGGAGATTGGACGTAGCTCCGCGCTTCTTCCTGCCCTTGATTTTATGCGTATCGACAAAAATAATGAGCCAGATATGGCTTATATCAAGGAAAATATTGTTTCAACTCTTGAGCCGTTTAAAGGAACAGAAACGTTTATTACTCAAGGCTATATTTGTCGTAATGCTTTTGGGGAGGTAGATAATTTGCAACGTGGTGGTAGCGATTATACTGCTACTATTATTGGTGCTGCAATTTTGGCCGATGAGATACAGATTTGGACAGATATCGATGGCATGCACAATAACGATCCTCGTTTTGTAGAGAATACACGTCCTATTGCAGAACTTTCATTTGATGAGGCGGCAGAGTTAGCTTATTTTGGAGCTAAAATTTTACATCCAACATCGGTATTACCTGCTAAATTGGCTAATGTGCCAGTGAAGTTACTTAATACTATGGAGCCTAAGGCTTTAGGCACTACCATTTCGTCTAAACAAACTAAAAATAGAATTGTAGCAATTGCGGCTAAAGATAATATTACAGCTATTAAGATTAAGTCCGGTCGTATGTTGTTAGCATTTGGTTTCTTACGTAAAGTGTTTGAAATATTTGAAAGCTACAAAACCTCAATCGATATGATTACAACGTCTGAGGTAGGTGTTTCTGTAACTATTGATAACGATCGTCATTTGGATTCAATTATTGATGACCTTAAAAAGTATGGAACTGTTTCGGTTGATAGAGATCAAGTAATTATCTGTATTGTGGGCGACTTAGTGGCTAATACCAAGGGTTATGCAAATCAGATTTTTGATTCTTTAAAAGAGATTCCAGTTCGTATGATCTCTTATGGTGGTAGCGATCACAATGTTTCGATCTTAGTTGATGCTAAAGATAAAAAGGCTGCTTTAAATGCACTTAGCGCAAAGCTTTTCTAAAATAAAACTTCTAAATGGCAGGGTAAACCTATTTGCTCTGCCATTTAATACTTTCTTCCAAAAAATAGGTTTTTAACACTAATATATACAACGATGCCAACAAAATTTCCTGTTGAAAAATTTCAGCAGCTTCAAACTCCTTTCTATTATTATGACATGGAACTTTTACGCAAAACGCTTGATGTAATCAAGGGCGAAGCCGTAAAATATGGTTATCACGTGCATTATGCAGTGAAGGCCAATGCTAATAAAAAGGTGTTAGCTAGCATCTCTGAGAGAGGTTTTGGCGCCGATTGCGTTAGTGGAAATGAGGTAAAAGCATCGCTAGAGGCAGGGTTTCCGTCGGACAAGGTTGTATTTGCTGGGGTAGGGAAGGCCGATTGGGAGATAAACTATGGCTTAGATCACGATATTCTTTGTTTTAACGTGGAGTCTATTCCTGAGCTTGAGGTAATTAATGAGCTTGCTGTTGCTAAAGGCAAGAAAGCACGTGTGGCCTTGCGAATTAACCCTAATGTGAATGCTAACACACATCATTATATCACAACGGGATTAAAAGAGAATAAATTTGGCATCAATACATGGGACATAGAGAAAGTTGTTGAGTGTATCAAAACGCTTACACACGTTGAATTAATTGGTATCCATTTTCATATTGGTTCACAAATAACGGATCTTGATTCTTTTAAAGATCTTTGTATTCGAGTAAATGAATTGCAAGAGTGGTTTGCAAATCAACACATTACACTCAAAAGTATCAATGTTGGTGGTGGATTGGGTGTTGATTATCAGCAGCCAAGTGAAAATCCAATTGCTGAGTTTGAGGCTTACTTCAAGATATTTAAAGATTTCTTGGTGCTTAAAGAGGGGCAGGAACTTCATTTTGAACTTGGTCGTGCCATGGTAGCACAGGCTGGAGCGTTGATCTCAAAAGTACTCTATATCAAAGAGGGTGTAAATACTAAATTTGCAATCGTGGATGCAGGGATGAGCGATTTGATCCGTCCAGCACTTTACCAAGCATATCATAAGATCGAAAATATTAGCTCTTCTCAAGAGGTGGATAAATACGATGTTGTTGGTCCTATCTGTGAGTCTAGCGACTGCTTTGGCAAAGCTGTTTCTCTTCCTAAAACCAAACGAGGAGATATAATTGCCATACGCACCGCTGGAGCTTATGGCGAAGTGATGGTTTCGGAGTATAATCTGAGAGATAAACCAAAGGCTTATTTTTCTGATTTGATTTAGGTATATTTTGGCTATTATAATAGAAAGAGGGGTTTTTGACCCCTCTTTTTTTTGAATATTGTTTTGCGGTAATTAAACGGATTAAGAGTAAATATGGTGGAGTTATTAATCTCGCCTACGGCTTTGATATACATTGTTACGCAAAGTTTCGCGGAGAAATGCGCAAAGTTTCACGAAGTTAAATTTGCAATTTCATGGTTCTATGAATAGTTTATTATCAAACGAGTAATAGCGTTTGTAAACACAACACTTTGCGCACCTCTGCGCATTCCTTTGCGGATCTTTGCGCTACAACAAAATATTCGCCGAAGGCGAATATGGTATACAAAATAACATTAGCAATATATCTACTCCACCTACGTTTGCACTTGATCCTTAAGAACTGATCTGTTCGCTTATGGGGAAGCAATTACCCCACCTCTATAAACAAAAAAAACCTCTCTGAAATTCAGAGAAGTTTTACTGTACCCGGAGCGGGACTTGAACCCGCACAACCGTGAAGTCACAGGATTTTAAGTCCTGCGTGTCTACCATTCCACCATCCGGGCAAACCTTAGAGCGAAAAAAGGGACTCGAACCCTCGACCCCGACCTTGGCAAGGTCGTGCTCTACCAACTGAGCTATTTTCGCATTTTTATCTTTTTTTGTCTTTGCTATCGTGCGTTCTCGATTGCGGTACAAAAGTAATGCTATTTTTATATTTTGCAAATAGTAAACGTAAAAAAACGCATTTTTTTTAAACTTTTTTACTTCAAACCCGCGTGTTTCTTGATCTCGTGGAGTTTGTTAAGTGCCTCCATAGGGGTGAGATTATTGATGTCTATAGAGGCAATCTCATCTCTAATTTGTTTAAGTACAGGATCTTCCAATTGAAAAATGCTCAGTTGATACCCCTCTCGCTTGGTCGCAACACCCTCTACGGCTTTGGTCGGCTCTCCAGAGCGATGACTCTTCTCCATCTCCTCCAAAATCTCTTCGGCACGCTTAATAATGCTTTTTGGCATACCTGCCATCTTAGCCACATGAATACCAAAGCTATGTTCGCTACCGCCTCGCACCAGTTTTCGTAGAAAAATAACTCGGTTATCGAGTTCGCGAACCGACACATTATAGTTCTTCACGCGCTCAAAGCTATTTTCCATCTCATTAAGCTCATGATAGTGGGTTGCAAAGAGTGTTTTTGCTTTACTCCTACCATTTTCATGAATATATTCCACGATGGCCCACGCTATAGATATACCATCGTAGGTACTTGTGCCTCGTCCAAGCTCGTCAAAAAGCACCAAACTTCTATCCGTAATATTATTTAAGATGCTCGATGCTTCATTCATCTCCACCATAAAGGTCGATTCGCCTTGTGAGATATTGTCTGATGCCCCAACACGGGTAAAAATCTTATCTACAATTCCTATATGAGCCGATTTTGCGGGCACATACGAGCCAATCTGCGCCATTAGGGCAATAAGTGCTGTTTGTCGTAATAAAGCCGATTTACCCGCCATGTTTGGCCCTGTAATCATGATTACCTGTTGTGTTCTGCCATCTAGATAGATATCGTTTGGC
>JAGPHP010000132.1 GCA_018055415.1 Breznakibacter sp.
CCCTATCTTATCGACTCCACCCTTCGTGATGGCGAGCAAGCGCCGGGTGTGGTGTTTCATCTCAACGAAAAACTTCGGATCGCCGAGCTCCTACACTTGGCGCGAATCCCAGAAGTAGAAGTGGGTACACCAGCCATCGGAACGCAGGAAATTGAAGATATAAAAGCCATTGCCTCAGCAGGGTATAGCTTTAAAACACTCTCATGGTGCCGCGCCACTAAAGCCGACGTGGATGCCGCCATCCTCTCGGGCACCAATGGCATTAACCTCTCATTTCCACTCTCCGACATCCATCAATTTGCCATGGGTAAGGATAAGAGATGGGTTATTAACACCCTGCGCGACATGGTTGGTTACGCCGCTTCGCATTTCGAATACGTGGCTATCGGGGCGCAAGATGCCTCACGTGCCAACCCCACTTTCCTTACCGATTTTATTGGCGAAGCCTTTAACCTTGACGTTGCTCGTGTGCGCATTGCCGATACGGTGGGTATCTTAAACCCAACCTCAACTACTAAGCTAATTCGAAAAATCACCAAGCAATACCCCGGCAAAACCTTCGAGTTTCATGGGCATAACGATTTAGGAATGGCTACCGCCAACACCCTCGCAGCGCTCACCTCAGGTGCCAATGCCGCAAGCTTAACCGTTAACGGACTTGGCGAACGTGCCGGAAACGCTGCTCTCGAAGAGGTTATCATGGCTCTCGAGATCAGTTATAAAATCAAACACAACTACAACACAACTATATTAGGCGAGCTCTCGCACTTCGTCAGCAAAGCCTCCAAAACACCCATTCCGCCCAGCAAACCAATTACGGGCGGCAAAGCATTAAGTCACGAGTCAGGCATACATACCAATTTACTCCTTAAAAACCGCAACACGTATCAACTCATCCCCGCGTCCCTCGTCGGATTAGCCGAAACCGACTTCATCCTCGGTAAACATAGCGGCAAAACGGCACTCATTGCCTTTCTTAACAACCACAACATCAGCCTCTCGTGCAAAAATTACGATCTGCTCTTGGCGCGCATCAAAGCCCGAGCAACTCACCTAAAACGCGGTCTTTCGGGCGCCGAAGTCCTAGCACTTCTCAGCCCCGAAGCCGCTCCCTTAAAGTAGATTTTCTTTTGGTGGGGGTGCCGGCAAAAGGCCAACTCCCTGCCGTACAGACGCACTGCTGTGCGTCTCTAACACCTTACTCTCGGGCCTTTTAGCCGTCGGGTCGCCGCTTCAACTCCTCGGTCGGCTCATCTCTTTCACTCAGCACCTTTTTCCAACTCTCCAACCATTTTCACTTGGCCGCCCTGTGGGGTTTCTCGCTCTGCCCCTCACCCGGCGGCATAAGCTTTTTTCATTTTTCCGAAATTCCTGCTCATCATAGCTCTGGCAAACTCAAACAAAAAAGGAGCCCCAATTTGGAGCTCCTTTTCAAATATCAAATTGTCAATGGTTATGCTTCGTAAGTGCTTACGCCTGTAACTTCAGCATCTTTATTAACCTTTTTAATTAAACCTTGTAATACTTTGCCTGGACCCACTTCGGTAAACAAAGTAGCACCATCTTTAATCATGTTCTCAGCTGTTTGAGTCCAACGAACCGGAGCTGTTAACTGGTCAACCAAGTTTTTTCTGATAGACTCCGCATCGCTAAATGGAAGTGCGTTAACATTTTGATAAACAGGACAGATTGGCTTTTGGAAAGGAGCCATTCTGATAGCTTCAGCTAATTCGGCACGCGCTGGCTCCATTAGTGGAGAGTGAAATGCGCCACCAACAGGAAGTTTCAATGCGCGTTTTGCACCTTTTTCGGTTAAGATACGGCACGCCTCATCAACACCCGCATTGCTACCCGAAATCACTAATTGACCAGGGCAGTTGTAGTTTGCCGCCACAACAACTTCGTCGATAGAAGCACAAACCTCTTCAACCGTTTTGTCGTCCATACCCACAATAGCAGCCATGGTAGATGGATTCATTTCGCAAGCCTTTTGCATAGCCATGGCGCGTTTTGAAACCAGTGTCAAGCCATCTTCAAAACTTAATGCACCTGCCGCCACTAAAGCCGAGAATTCTCCTAATGAGTGACCCGCAACCATCTCTGGAGCAAATTTTGCACCCATGGTTTTAGCTAAAATTACAGAGTGTAAAAAGATAGCTGGTTGAGTTACTTTGGTCTGTTTTAGATCCTCATCGGTACCCGAAAACATTAAATCAGTGATTCTGAAACCAAGAATATCGTTAGCCTTTTCAAACATCTCTTTTGCCTCTGCTGAGTTCTCATAAAGGTCTTTGCCCATTCCTACATACTGAGCACCTTGTCCTGGAAATACGAAAGCTTTCATTTAGTCAAATTTAATAACTGGCTTATGCCAATTGGTTAATACTGAATATTTTATCTTAATTGCCATAGAGGCATTAAATTCTATTTTTTCTCGCAAAGACGCAGAGGCGCCAAGGAGGGGATATTGCTATATAACCGATTTAAACTGGTTCAAGAAACGAACATCGTTCTCAAAGAATAGACGAATATCGTTAATCTGAAAACGCAACATCGCAATACGTTCGATGCCCATTCCAAAAGCAAATCCAGTGTACTCTTTGCTGTCGATACCGCAATTTTCTAAAACCGCAGGGTCCACCATACCGCAACCTAAAATCTCGACCCAACCTGAGTGTTTACACACGTTACAACCCTTGCCGCCACAAAGGGTACAAGAGATATCCATTTCGGCCGATGGCTCGGTAAATGGGAAGAACGAAGGACGCAAACGAATTTGGGTGTTGGCGCCAAACATCTCTTTAGAGAAGTATAAAAGCGTCTGCTTTAAATCGGCAAACGACACATTTTTATCAATATATAAACCCTCAACCTGATGAAAAATACAGTGCGCACGTGCCGAGATAGCTTCGTTACGAAATACACGACCAGGGAAAACCGCACGAATAGGTGGTTTTTGATTTTTCATGGTACGTACTTGTACCGATGAGGTGTGTGTACGCAATAAAATATCGGGATCTTTTTCAATGAAAAAAGTATCCTGCATATCGCGCGCTGGGTGCTCAAGCGGAAAGTTTAAGGCTGTAAACACATGCCAATCGTCTTCAATCTCAGGACCTTCGGCTACAGTAAAGCCCAAGCGTCCAAATATATCTACAATCTCGTTTCTAACTATCGAGAGCGGATGGCGGCTACCAAAATCTATGGCCGAAGCTGGCTTGGTTAAATCGCTATCAACACTCTTTACCGAGCTGTTTTCAAACTTCTCTTTTAAGCCGTTGATAGCCTCGGTTGCTCTGTCTTTAAGCTCGTTCAAAAGCTTACCCACTTCGCGCTTTTGCTCGGCTGGTGCCTCTTTAAAATCATTAAAAAGCTGCGACACTAAACCCTTTTTACTCAGGTATTTAATGCGTAATTGTTCTACCTCCTCGGCGCTATTGGCCACGAGTGAATTAAACTCCTCTTGCAAACCTTTTATCTTATCTATCATAACCGCTTAATATACATTTTGAAGGGTGCAAAGTTAACCATTCCTAACGTGGTACAAATTATTTATCCTATTTTTTTGGGTTGAAGTGTAATGATCTCGCCTAAAGCATAGTTGTTACGCAAAGGGACGCAAAGGCAATACGCAAAGTTCCGCAAAGAAATTGATGAAACACTTATTTAAAAACGTTCATAAAACCAATAAATTAAACTTTGCGGTACTTTGCGCCTTTCTTTGCGTAATAACCCTAATATTCGCCAAAGGCGAACGTATTGAAAGAGAGACAAAAACCGAAGAAGATTTGCAGGATTGTAACTTTAAAGTTACTTTTGTGTTAAAATATGAAGAGTGGAAAGAATCCGGACTGTTATAGCTTACAAGAATTATTTTAAAGATTTTCTCCTTGAACAACCCGAAAAAGTACAAGATAAGATTTTCAAAATAATTGAGATAATCGAATCTCAACAACGAATACCTGAAAAATACCTAAAGCATATTGAAGGTGAAAAAGGGCTCTATGAAACAAGAATAGCGCTTGGATCAGATATCTGGAGAGTTTTTTGTTTTTTTGACCAAGGACAATTGGTAATATTACTAAATGGGTTTCAAAAGAAAACTCATAAAACACCGAAACAAGAGATTGAAAAGGCTGTAACATTAATGAATGAGTACTATAACGAGAAAAAGAAATAATTATGAAAGAGGTAAACACAACATCATGGTCAGATCTAAAAGATCAAGTTTACGGTGAAAAAGGGACATCTCGTAGAGATCGTTTGGACAGAGAATTTAAGTCATTTAAAGTTGGTCTAATGCTTCGCGAAGCACGTGAACAGAAACACATGACTCAAGATCAACTTGGATTAATTATTGACAAAAAGCGAAGTTTTATATCAAGAATTGAAAATGATGCAAGTAATATGACGCTAAAAACGCTTTATGATATTGTTGAAAAAGGTCTAGGCGGAAAAATTAAAATACAAATAGAACTGTAAGAATCTTACGTATATCAAAAGAGCCACCTTTTTGGGGTGGCTCTCGAAACTATCTAGTTTGTTTTAAACTCATATTTAACGTGCGAAAGCTCTTTATTGGCTTTCTCGATTTTCGCTTTTAACTCCTCTTTAAAAGCTGCCAATCTGCCTGCAAGCGCCTCATCTGAAAGTGATAACATCTGAACAGCTAAGATTCCTGCATTTTGAGCACCATCAATACCCACAGTTGCAACTGGTATTCCCGGAGGCATTTGTACAATGGCCAAAAGCGCATCCAAACCATCTAACGATGCTTTAATAGGCACCCCAATAATTGGTAATTTGGTCATTGATGCAATTACGCCTGGTAAATGTGCTGCCATACCTGCTGCTGCAATGATGACTTTAATACCACGCGCTTCGGCACCTTTTGCAAATACTTCAACCGCCTCTGGCGTGCGGTGAGCCGACAGAGCATTCATCTCAAACGGCACTTTCAAATCGTTGAGTACCTGCGCCGCCTTCTCCATCACTGCAAGATCAGACGTGCTACCCATAATAATACTAACTTTTGGTGTCATGTGTTTTTTTTGCAAAGATAGGAAAAAGAGAAATTATCACACCTTTTCGTCTTTAATTATTTGGAAAATACCATTTATAAAGATCATGATCTAAAACGTGTATTTCACCTGAGTTAACTCTTCTGAGACCTCCCATAATCGCTGGGCTAGTGCTATGTCGTAAGATTTAGGACTCGATTTTAGGATTTGGGGATAGCCGCGAGTCTCCATGAAATTTGTAGGCCCAACATATTCGCCACCTTTTAAGGTTAAATCAGTAGCACCTCTGAGTATCGGTAGAGTTCCCATTTTAACTTTTTGGGCAACCAAATTTGTAAGCAGTCCTACCATAAGTCCTGAATTGCTTTGCAGATTGGTTACCGTATATCCCGGATGTACTCCAATGGAAATGGACTCACTTTGACTCGCTTTTAATCGTCGGTCTAATTCGTAGGCAAAAAGCAAGTTAGCGAGCTTGCTCTGCGAGTAGGCCGTAATTCTATCGTATGAATTTCTACTATTTAAGTCATCAAAATGGATGTTAGCCTTTACTTTGTGCATGAGGCTACTTTGTGTGATAACTCTCGATTTCGGGGTGTTTTTAAGAGTGTTTAGTAGCAGCCCTGTTAGTGCAAAATGGCCTAAATGGTTTGTCCCAAAGTGCGTTTCAAAGCCCTGTTTGGTCTCTTCGCGTTGTTTTGGAAACATCACTCCAGCATTGTTTAGGAGAAGATCTAGAGAGTTGAAATCAGCTTGAAAATCGGTTGCAAACTTTCGTATAGAGTTCAGATCGGCCAAATCTAGCTCCATTAGTGTGAGTTTTGCCTTACTATTTGTACGTTTTATTGCCTTAAGGGCGTTGGCACCCTTTGACATATTACGTACAGCCATTATAACATGAGCCCCTTTAGAACTCAATACTTGTGTGGCTTCGAGGCCCAGTCCGCTGCTAGCGCCTGTTATAATGATATTTTTCCCTTGTAAATTGCCAATATTGGCTGCTGTCCATCTGTTATTTTTCATCACCTTATTGAATTAGAATTATGCAACAAAGGTGAGAAAGATTTGAGGTGGAGGATAAGTCATATTACTTATTGTTGTATTCAAAAAGGGGATTTATAAAAAACTACTCTTCGGCAGCGTAAATTTCATCAACGATTGTTACTACGGTATCAACGTATCCATAGCAACGTTCAATAAGGCCGTTCTGTTGAAACTCTTGTTGTCCAGTAGCAGTAGATAGGTCGCAACCTGAAAGAAGGTGTTTGCAATTAACTGTGCCATGTTTTGCTTCAAATCGTTCCATTAGTTCACGCACTCTCATATAAGTGGTAATTTGATTCTGTTTGTCATCATTTTCACCTCTTCCATACTTTAGACTAAGCGCTAAGATTCCACCCGAAAGGGCGCCACACACCTCTTGTTTTCGACCCATGCCAGCGCCAAATCATTTGACATTTTTAGAGCCAAATCTGCTGAGATGCCTGTTTTGTCTGCATAACAGTAGAGCACCGATTGAGCGCAGTTATATCCATCTTTAAATTTCGCTAATGCTATTTGTCTGTTTGACATTACTCTAGTATTTTAATAAAATGGTTAATCTTCT
>JAGPHP010000133.1 GCA_018055415.1 Breznakibacter sp.
CTTTACGACTGGTTATAAAGCTCTAATTAATCATAAACTATGTGTTCAATGCGGTCTTTGTATCGATTTATGTCGATTTGATGCAATTGAAGAGATAGATGGGAGGGTTACAATTAAAGAAACCACTTGTGATGGGTGTAAACTATGTTCACGTCTTTGTCCAACACAAGCCATATCAATGATGCCAAGCAATAGAAGCAAGTGGTTTAAAGGCACTTATCGAAATGGGTTAATGGTACATGCACGACTAGCTCCTGGAGAAGAAAATTCAGGAAAGCTTGTCAATATAGTTAGATCACAAGCTCGAAAAATGGCTGAAGCGGCAAATTTCGATATAATTGTAATTGATGGTCCTCCAGGTATTGGATGTCCAGTTATATCTTCCATGACGGGTGCTAAAAAGGTTGTTATTGTTACTGAGCCATCAAAATCGGGCTTTCATGATTTAAAGCGAGTTTTAGAATTGACCGCCAATTTTAGTCTCACAAGTTGCGTGATCATTAATAAGTACGATTTAAACACCGAAATGAGCTCTAATATTGAGCAGTTCTGTAAAGAAAGAGAGATTTCTATGATAGGAAAAATACCATTTGACCCAGAGATCGTTCATGCGATGGTAAATTGCAAAAGCATCATAGAATGGAATCCTTTAAGTGATACAAGTTTAGCAATTCATAAAATATGGGAGAGGGTTTTGCAGATAGATTCAAAAGCAATTGAACCCATAGAGTATTAAAGAGATAAAAGAAAAATATGGAAAAGGTTGAAATACCAGGGATTAAAAATATTGTTGTGGTAGCATCTGGTAAAGGAGGTGTTGGAAAATCGACGATTGCTGCTGGTTTAGCAGTTAAACTAGCAAAGGAGGGCTATAAAATAGGTATTATGGACGGAGATATATATGGCCCATCAATACCTACTCTATTTGATTTGCAAGATGAAAAAGCAGGATGCTACAAAAATGATGAAGGTAAAATGCGCATTACCCCCTTTGAAAAATATGGTATAAAGATAATGTCGGTTGGTTTTGTGGTAGAGTCGAATAAAGCTACTTTATGGAGAGGACTTCTTGCATCAAATGCCTTTAAACAAATACTTACAGACACGGAATGGGGCAATTTAGATTATTTAATTATTGACACTCCTCCAGGAACAGGAGATATACACTTAAGTTTATTACAAAGTTTTAAGATCAATGGCGTTGTTATAGTAACTACCCCTCAAGTTCTGTCAAGCATTGATGTAAAAAAATCAATGATGATGTTTCGAAACCCTCACTTAGGAGTGCCTATGTACGGTGTGGTTGAGAATATGTCGTGGTTTACACCATCCAAACATCCAAATGAGAAATACTTTCTTTATGGACAGGGGGGCGGAGAAGTTCTTGCAAATCAATTTAATATCCCACTTCTAGCAAGAATTCCAACAACAGAACAACTTTGCTATAGCTGTGATGGGGGTAAACTTGAATATCTGTTTGATAACCAATGGGTCAATGAAGGATTTGATGCTTTAATTGATGGAATAATAAATCCTAAACCAACATACGTTAGATACATTAATGGAGAGAAGATTGAAGCAAAAAGCGCTGTCTTAAGGTAATTCCTCTTAACAAAAACTATAAATCGGACAAATTATGATAAAACATATTCACAAATTTCGGGTTGCCTATCCTGATACCGATAAGATGGGAACTGTTCATCATTCAAATTATGCTAAGTATTACGAAATTGCTCGCTGGGAGCTACTTCGCCATATTGGCATTTCATACCAAGCAATTGAAGAGGCTGGGTATATGTTACCAGTTATTGGAATGAATTTTAAGTTCCTCAAAACAACTCGTTACGATGAGTTGCTATCAGTTCATACTACTCTTACTAATTATAAGGGACCTCGTATTTGGTTCTCTTATAAATTATATAATGAATTAGAGGAGCTTATCAATGAAGCAAATACAGAACTCGTATTTGTAGGTTATAACACTTTTAAACCGTGTATTATTCCAGAGTTTATAAAATCGACATTAGATCAATATTCACGAACTGCCCTCTTAGAACAAGAGAATTAAATCGTTGATTCAAATATCATTAATCAAAGTAAGAGAGATAATTATGAATACTAAACGTCTAATAGTAATTGGCGGTTCAGCTGCTGGTCCTAAAGCTGCAAGCAGAGCTCGTAGAATGGATGAGAATGCCCAAATATCAATATTTCAAAAGGCATCAGATTTATCGATGGCTTCTTGTGGTTACCCATATTATGTAGGTGGCTTTTTTGATGATCGAGATCAGCTACTATGCTCACCAGCAGGAGTTGTTAGAGATTCAAAGTTTTTCTGGAATGCTAAACGCATCAATACTGTTGTAAATACCGAGGTAACGGCAATAGATAGAACGTTAAAGCAAATTGAATATCATAATTTACTGACTGGAGAGATAGGAGTTGCTGACTACGACAAACTAATTTTAGCTACAGGATCAACACCACGTAAACCCAATATTGTTGGTGTTGATTTAGATGGAGTTACGACTTTACAATCGCTTTCTGATGCCGATTTCTTGCGTAAAGTTAGAGATGAGGGAAAAATTAAGAAAGCTGTTGTTATAGGCGGAGGATTAATTGGTATTGAAACCGCTGAGGCACTTCACTTAGCGGGAATAGATATAACAATAATAGAGCTTTTACCGCAGTTATTGACTTTCTTAGACAAACAAATGGCTCGCTTAGTTGAGAAATACATACAAAGCAAGGCAAATGTTATTTTAGGTAATGGTGTAGCATCTTTCGTAGGAGAAAATGGCAAGTTAGTTGCAGTTAAATTAAATAATGGCACAGAAATCCCGTGCGAACTGGCTGTGGTAGCAATTGGCGTTAATCCTAATACAAAACTGGCACAATCCGCAGGATTACCTATAGGAAAAACAGGTGGAATTATCGTAAATGAATATATGCAAACTGGTGATCATGATATTTATGCTGTAGGTGATTGTATAGAGATACCAAACTTAATTACACATAATTCAGTGCATGCACCGTATGGCGATTTAGCAAATTTGCAAGGCAGAGTAGCTGGTGAAAATGCCATTATTGGTAACAATGCTAAGTTCAATGGAACCATACAAACAGGGATCTGTAAAGTATTTGATTATGGAGTTGGCTCAACTGGGCTTTCTGAACAAAATGCATTAAAAAATGGGGTAACTGATATCGAAACGGTTATTAATGCAAGCTTGGACAAACCAGGATTTATGCAGGGAAAACTATTAGTAACCAAGTTAGTTGTTGACAAATCGTCGCAAGTAATTCTGGGTGCTCAAGTATTAGGGCCAGGTGATGTAAGCAAACAAGTTGCCATTTGGGCAATGGCAATTCAAGGGAAAATGAATATTACACAGATGATAAATGCCGATTTACCTTATGCACCACCCTACTCATTAGCCATAGATCATAGCATTACAACTGCCCAAATTATGCAGAATAAACTTAATGGATATTTTAAAGGTATCTCAGCAGAAAAGCTACACAAAAAGTTGAGAAATAAAGAAGAGATCTTTTTGCTAGATGTTAGGAATCCTAATGAATATGAAGTGTTGAGATTAGGCAAAGGAGAGAAGCTCATTCCCTTGGGTCAACTCAGAGGTCGTTTATCGGAATTGCCTACGAATAAGGATGTTGAGATAGTAACTTGGTGTAAGATTTCATTACGGGGATACGAAGCTGCACTAATTCTAAAAGCAAACGGTTACACCAATGTTCATGTATTAGAAGGAGGTCTTATGTCATGGCCATACTCAAGAGAAAAATAAGTGTTCAGAAATCTTTTATGAAAATTACTATATTAACGTGAGTTCGATGTAAGAATGTATCTGTTTTTGAATCCTTTTAGTTAACATATTAAGTCGCGAGACGCCATAAATGGACGTCTCTACAAGAAAAAGATGGTTGTATTGATGGTAGAGACGTCCATTTATGGCGTCTCAAAACTATACATTAGAGATTTTTCTTAGATCGAACTCACGTTATATTATGATAATATCAGAACACGAAGAGCAGTGGTTAAAAACTGAAGGTGCAAAAATGGTTGCAGATTTAGGAGTTAAACTCTCTAATAAAGTTATTGATTGTGGAAGAGGGAGATATTCAATCCCAATTTCACAAGTTTTTGGTTAAAATGGTAGATGATTTTGTTCATAGCTTTTGCTTAAACATCAATTAAAACTGTTGCTATTAACAATTATGGTTGATGGTTTTGTTCTTTTAAATAAAAAGAATACTCTGAGGAATTAAAAGTTATTTTTGTAAAAACAAATGCTTTTATGAAAATCCAGAACAACGTTGATACTAATTTTATTTGTGATGTAAATGCCCCATGTTTTCAATCTCTATCTTTTGATGAAATTGAGCTAGTTAGAACAAGTAAGACTCAATTACTTTTTCGTAAAGGAGATAATTTAACTAAACATGGAGCATTTGCCTCTTATGTCTTGTTTATGCTCGATGGTATTGCTAAACAATATGTTGAGGGTGAAACGTCAAAAAATTTTAATTTGCGTATAATTCAACCGGGTGAGTTCATCGGGCTTTCAACCGTTTTTTCAAAAAACACATTTAATTACTCGGCAGTTGCAATAATGGATTGTCAGGTTCTATTAATCGAAAAGGAGGCTATTGTGAAAGTTATTAAGTCGAACGGAGAGTTTAGTTTTAATTTAATTCGACGTTACTGCGAGCAAAACAGTAACCTTTATAACCGACTTGGAATGTTATTACACAAGCAAATGAATGGAAAATTAGCCGAAACACTTATTTACTTAAACGAATTAAAAGAAAAATACAAAGATATTTTTCAACTTCTATCAAGAAAGGATATTGCAGATTTTGCTGCGCTCTCAACAGAAAGTACTGTTAAATTACTCAAATCATTTGAAAAAGATGGTATGATATCTCTTAAAGAGAGAGATATTGAAATTTTAAGATTGTCAAGTCTTAAAGAAATAAGTAAGATTGGATAATACAATATTAATGGTTTCAGATTATACTAAGCAATACTAATCCACTGATTACCAACTTAATACTGCACACAAAATCTATCCTAAATTCAAGAAGCCTCTTTAAAACTTTTTGATGAAAAATATATGGCTTAGATATACTATTTTTAGCAAAAATTTTAAAAAGTGGGTATCGTAGCAAAGCAAACCATTAAAGGATCACTCTTTTCATACATTGGCATCATCGTAGGTGGTATTAATGTTGTATTGCTTTACCCCACTATTTTTAGCGAAGAGCAAGTAGGTCTTGTTAACGTGTTACTTGCCATTTCATCGCTTGCAGCACCCTTTGCATCATTAGGCATTAATGGTGTGACCAACTACTTTTTTGGTTTTTTTAAAAACAGAGATAAGCAGCACAATGGCTTCTTCCTATTTGCTTTGATGGTGAGTTTAATTGGCTTTATGGCCTTCACTATCATCTATTTTCTCTTTAACAGTACCATCTTAGCTACCAAAGGAGACCCTTCACCGCTGGTTGAGCAGTATCACTTTTACATAGTTCCACTAACTCTTTTTTCGCTGACTTTTAGCGTTATGGATGTATATAGTTCCGTGCTACACGACTCAGTATTGGGGACTATTTTTCAAGAGTTTTTGCTAAGAGTATCAAACACTGCACTTATTGTAGCTTACTATTATCATTGGCTCACATTTGGGGAGTTTCTTTTTGGCTATACCATTGCCATGGGGTTTGTTCCATTAGCCATAGGGATCACTTTATGGCGAAGAGGAGAATTGTATTGGAGTTCTCCTAACTGTTCGATATTAAAAGAACATAAAAGCCAGATTATTCAAGTAGGACTCTTTTATGTAGTTTCAGGATTTGGCAGTTTAATGGTAACCTACCTTGATCGATATATGATTAACTACTATATAGGATTAAGATACACAGGCATCTACTCTATCACCAACTTTTTTGGATCGGTAGTTGAGGTCCCGCGCCGATCGATGGGAAAAATTGCTGTTCCAGTAATTGCTGCCGCATGGAAAGCGAACGATAAAGAAGCCCTCCAGAAATTCTATACAAAGAGTAGCATCACGCAGGTTGTTGCTAGTCTGCTAATATTTATAGGCGTTTGGGTAAATGTGGACTCCATTTTTGAAATTCTACCAACAAGTTACGCCGAAGGTAGAGATGTTATCTTTTGGACAGGACTATCGGTGGTTACAAACTCCTTTTTTGGTGTTGGAGCACAAATATTACTTAACTCACCACGCTTTAAAAGCTATACTTTTTTAACCCTTTTCTTGGGTGTTTTAGTTGTTGCAACCAATATCATCTTTATCCCATGGATGGGCATTGTTGGAGCAGCCATTGCGTCAGCCATCTCCAAATTAATATTCTCGTTACTACTAATCTTTATAGTTTATTACTTTTTTCATATTCATCCGTTTGATAAGCGATTGATATATGCGGTGATAGCAGCCACAATAGCCTATTATCTTGCCAAGTTTATGACTATAAATGGACACTG
>JAGPHP010000135.1 GCA_018055415.1 Breznakibacter sp.
AAGACAAGGGTGTAGTTGTTGAATCAACCATTTCTGATTTAAAAGCGCTTCTTGCTTTGATGCTAGAAGAGAAAGATCCATTCTTAACCAAGATGTTGCGTTTAATGTACCAACATCTTGAGGCGCACAATGGTTTTTTTGTTCCGATACCGAGTGATGATGTGGATTCTGAAGAAGAAGGTGGTGAAGAAAAGGAGGAGCCGACGATTGGAGTCGAGAGTTTACTCTTTCTTTTGGAACTTATTACAGATAGCAAGAATCGTCATAATCGTGCTGATTTGCAGGCGTATATGGATAGTTTGCAGGAGTATAACGGATAATTTCGATTATAAGAATTACAAAAAAAGGTGTCTCGTAAGTGACACCTTTTTTTGTAATTTATGGATCTTATTTTTTAGACTCTTTAAGTTTATACTTGTTGATGATTTTACTGCCTCCTTTGTCTCTCTCGTCTTGTAACTCTTGACTACTCCGAGCCTCTTTAACGCGGAAGAGATGTAGTTCTCCTTTCCCTTTAACGTCAAATGATCCCATTGATTCCATTGGAAAATGATCTTTAGCTATTTCGGCGGTTTTTGCGCAACACCATATCTCGTTAGGATTACCCAAGTGTTGAATGCGTGAGGCAAGATTTACCGTGTCACCAAAGATGTCAAATCGGCAGTTGACTTCACTCAAAATCGCTCCAACAACACTTCCAGTGGCTAAGCCAATTCGAATGGCCCATTTCTCTTTTTTGAGATCTACAGTAGAATTTCGTTGATCGATGTAATCTCTTACCTCTTGACACGCTTTAATGGCTTTTAAGACATTTTCAGGGGTGTCGTTTCCAATTCCGCTCACGGCGAGATAGGCATCACCAATTGTTTTAATTCTAACGCAATCGAAGTTTTTGAAAATTCTATCAAAGGAGCTAAAGAGAGCAGTGAGTTCTTGAATGAGCGCTCCTGAAGAGAGTGTATTTGTTTTTCGAGTAAAATCGACCAAGTCGATAAACATCACAGTTGTATTTTTGTATCGACGAGGAACAAAACTGCCGTCGTTGTCTTCATACTCCTGCATGATTTGTGGAGGAATGATGCTCTTAATGAGTTTTTCATAGGAGCTTCGGCCTTTTTCTGCAATATCTTTAGCTGTGTTGAGGTGCTCAATGGCTGTGTGAAGCATTAAAACTGATCGGACACGTGCTACAAGTTCAATTTCGTCAATAGGTTTTCTGATGTAGTCGATAGCGCCATTTTCAAGAGCCATGCTCACATTCGAAGAGCTTGAAAAAGAGGAAGAGATGATGACGTGAATTTTGCTTGTGGTAGCATTCTTTTTAATGCGTTGAAGTGCTTCGATACCTGTCATTTCGGGCATCTCCCAATCCATAATGATGATGGTGGGAAGTTCGGCACTAGCAACTTTGCAGGCCTCTCTACCATTAGTGGCTCTAAGAAAGGTAAAATCTTCATAATACCTTCTTAATATTTCAATTACCATATCTAGGATAACTGATTGATCATCGACCACTAATACCTTCATTTCTATTTAATTATTTTGGTTAAAGCCAGACAAAAGTAATATGTTTCTTTGTTAAAACAAATAATTAAATTTGTTAAATATCAAAGAGTTGTAAAAAATGGAATATTTTGAATTTGACTTATTTCGCCGCCCAAAAACATCTGATAGGTGAATCAACTTTATCTTCAGTTTTAAGTTTTTTGATAGCCTTTTCAACTTCTTTCTGATCGATGCCTGAAACTGCAGCAATCTCCGAGTTTTTCATAGGTTTTCCTGCTTTTTGTAGCGTTGCTAATACAAGTTCTTTTGTTTCCATGCTTATAGTTTTGTTTAGCCTAAATATAGTAAAAGTTATTCAATCTAATCTCTTTTAGTCGGTTTTTAACCTTTTTTATCTATTCTCGGTTGTTTTTTTGAAAAGTGCTTTGAATCGCCCCATTGATTTATGCCGACTTCACCACCAGCCATTTCGATGCGAACGGTGATGCAATTAGCGCAATCGTCTGCTCCCTCATCGATGCATGGTTTGTTTTGGTAAAGAGAGTAGTTTTTTCGATTTTCGGTAGGAGTGATGTTGGGCATAATGATGTTGGCGCCAATGCGTAGAGCTTTTTCTCGTCCCATTTTGTCTATTGCTTGAAGTGCCGTAGCCGCTGCAATATTAATGTCATTCATCATTAAGCGCAAAATGGCTATCATGTTAAGTGTGATATCGAAACGTCTTTGTTGAGTCATTAAGCTCTCTTTTTCGATGTAGAGAGGAGTCTCTTCGTGCTCGATATAAGGCCCCATTCCCACCATATCAATATCGAACTCTTTCATAAATTGCAAATCTTCAGCAAGATGGTCGAATGTTTGGAAGGGTAGTCCTATCATGATGCCTGTTCCAACTTGATATCCAATATTTTTAAGTTCCTGAAGGCAGTTTAACCTTGTTTGATGGTTGTGACTGCTATTAGTGGGGTGAATCTTTTCATAGAGCTCTTTGTTGGACGATTCTATGCGTAAAAGGTAGCGATGTGCGCCTGCGTTAAACCATGCTTGGTAGGTCTCTTTGGATTGTTCTCCTAAAGAGAGAGTGATACCTAATTGATTGTTTGATAGATCTTTAATTTGGGTAATCAGTTCTGTTATGGTAGCGATGAATTGTGGGTCGGTGCGTTCGCCTGCTTGTAGGACAATTGATCCATATCCTTTTTCGTGGGCATATTTGGCAGCCTCAATAACATCTTTAATATCAATGGAGTAACGCGAAACGTTGTGGTTGCTTTTTCGGATTCCACAATAGAGGCAATCTTTAATGCAGTAGTTAGAATATTCGATAAGACCTCTGAAATAGACTTTATTGCCTACCGTTTTTAGCATTATTTCACGGCTTTTTTCGAAGAGTAACTTCTGATTATCACCTTGGGCTCCAATCAGTGTGATTAACTCCTCTTTCGAAAAGCTGCTTTTTTCTAAGATCTCTGCAAAGGTCATCTTTTACTTCGTATTATGTTTTAATCGTGATTCTGCCATCTACAGCATAAAAGCCGCTATCGTTGACAATAATTGGGTTTATATCTAATTCTCTGATACTGTTTTTGCTATTTATGCAAAGTTTTGATACTGTTACGATTAGTTCTGCAAATTTGAGCTTGTTAATGGGCTTTTGTCCTCTTACCCCATTAAAGATTTTTTGTCCTTTAAGTGATTCGATCATGCGTAAAGCCTCTTTTCTTGAAACAGGGGCCAGCGCAGTTGTAACGTCGTTAAATACCTCTACAAAGATGCCACCTATTCCACAAATAACCAAATAGCCAAAGTTTGGTTCATATTTAGCCCCAATAAAAAGCTCTGTTCCAGAGATCATCTCTTGAATAATTACGCCTGTGGCATAAGGAATTTTAATGAGTTTAAGGAATGCCTCTTTTAAATCGTTATTTGAAGAGATGTTTAGGATAACTCCTTCTACATCGCTCTTGTGGTTGATGCCTTCAACTTTAAGAGCATAAGGGGGGTGGATATTATCAGCAATAATATGTAAATCAGTGGTTGTGTACACCGTTGCTTGTTTGACAATTGGGATATTGTAATGTTTAAAGAGAGCGAGAACATCGTTCCAAGGCAAGTTTTGCGACGGTTCTTGATTGTCTGTAATATTGTTTTTTGTGATTTTCGTGGACGGTTTACGAGGGTAAGCAGTTAATAGAGCCTTACCAAATTCAACTTCATCGAAGAAGAAGGGGATTTTATGTCTTGTAAACTCTTTTTGCTCTTCGGCGGAGTTTATGACTGAAGGGAGGATTGGATATATGGGGATTGAGGACTCTTTTTGATTCATAGCGATGACATCAAGCGCCATATCTATAGCTCCCAAGCCGGGGTTCCCGAAAATGGTGATGATTGCGTTGAAATGCAATTTTTTGTCTTGGCAAAACTGAAGTGCTTCTTGAAGTTGTTCGGGGGTGCCTGTTGCGAGGATATCGATTGGGTTAGATACAGAGGCGCCCAGAAATAACTTGTCTTTTAACTTAATAGATCTTTTTTTGTTGATTGGAGTGATGTCGTAACCGCCGTTAGAAAGAGTGTCTGTCAACATAACTGCAGGGCCTCCGGCGTGGGTGATGATTGCAATTTTATCACCTAACAGGGCTTTGTTTTGAAGGATGGCTACGGTGTTTAGCAGATCTTCACGCCCATCGCATCTAATGATTCCCGCTTTCTGGAAGAGTGCTGTTACAGCAGTGTCAGAGTTTATTAGCGCTCCAGTGTGACTTTGCGCGGCTTTACTGCCTTGCCTGCTGCTTCCTGATTTGATGGCAACAAGGGTGCATCCCTTTTTATTGAGTTGAAGCGCATTGTGCAGCAGTTTGTGAGGATCTTTAATTGATTCGAAGTAGAGAACTTTTAAAGGGGATGATTTTCCTTTTTGGTAGTTCAGGTTTAGATATTCGATTAGTTCCTCAATGGAAAGTTGGTTGCCGTTACCAACAGAGAGCAGAGAATTAAAACTTAACCCACGTTTTAATGCAGCTTCCATAAAAAATAGCGCAACAGCACCAGATGCCGAGAGAAAATCGATTCCTGTGGGAGTCGTATTGATGATTGGCTGAGTAAATACACCACAAAAAGATGGAGTTATTGCTCCAATACAGTTTGGGCCAAGTAGTATGGCGTTATGATGATTGATGATTTTAAGGAGTTGATCTTCGAGTTGTTTGCCTTCGTTGGATGTTTCGGAAAAGCCCGCCGAGATAATGATAAACGCCTTTGTATGGCATTGAGAGGCAAGCCATTCGACAGCTTCAATGCACAAGTAGGCGGGAATTGTAATAATAGCCAATTCGATTTCGGAATCAATTTCTTGGACGGAGTTGAATGTTCGGCAATTTTGAACTTTACTGTTCGTTTGGGGGTTTACCACGTAGAGTTTACCGTGGTAATTGCTTTGAATAATATTGTCGACGATTGCGCCACCGGGTTTTGATTTGTTGTTGCTTCCCCCAACAACCACGATAGATGTAGGATTGTAGAGTTTTTCGATCATTGAATGGTATGATTTCTCTTTTGAGGGCTTCATAGCGCTGAATTTTAAAGAGTGTAAATAAAGTTATTCATTTTTTTTGAAAAAATAGTGGATTGGAACGTAGATGTATTTTTGTTGTTATGTGTAGATGTATTTGTTTCATTTTGATAAGTTTAGGTGCGTTTTGATGTGTCGAGTTAGGCTTGAAAATCGTGGTAGAGTAGGGATGATGTTATGAAAATGCAAAAAAAAGAGTAGTTGGCTATTGTGAAATTAAAAATAAGCCCTACCTTTGCATCGCAATTGAGAAACATCGATTGTGTGTAAGGAGATCTAGTAGCTCAGCCGGTAGAGCACATCCCTTTTAAGGATGGGGTCCTGGGTTCGAATCCCAGCTGGATCACCAAGATTTAAGCCGTAAGTTGAAAAACTTACGGCTTTTTTTGTGCCTCAATGATTGTGTAAACCGCTATTGGATTTCTGTACTTATTTTGTTCATATTGCGCCCCAATTAATCCCGTATAATAAACAACTATGAAGTTAGAAATTAAAAATCTATCAAAACAGTACCGTAATGGTGTACATGCCTTAAATGATGTCTCGCTTACAATTGAGAGCGGTTTGTTTGGTCTGCTGGGGCCAAACGGAGCAGGTAAATCAACCCTTATGCGAACTCTTGCAACCCTTCAAGATGCCGATAGTGGATCTGCGAAACTTGGTGGTGTCGATGTTTTAAATGACAAAGCGGAGGTGCGCAAAGTATTGGGCTATTTGCCGCAGGAATTTGGCGTCTATCCTCGTTTGTCGGCTGTTGATTTGCTCAATTATTTGGCCATTCTTAAAGGATTTGAGATAAAGAGTGAGCGTAAAGAGATGGTAGATCATCTACTAAACAAGGTAAATCTTTACGAGCATAAAAATAAAGCGGTTGCGAGTTACAGTGGAGGTATGCGTCAGCGTTTTGGTGTTGCGCAGTGTTTGATTGGAAATCCGCAATTGGTTATTGTGGATGAGCCTACAGCAGGCTTAGATCCGGGCGAGCGCAATCGGTTTTATAATATTTTGAGTGAGATTGGTCAGGAGACCATTGTTATATTATCTACACACATTGTTCAGGATGTACAAGTGCTTTGTCCTCAAATGGCTATCATCAATAAGGGGAGTGTGGTTTATAATGGAGGAACTAACGATGCATTGAAACTTGTTAAAGGTAAAATTTGGCAGAAGCAAATTGATCGGTCTGAATTAACTGAATATCAGACAAATTACAAGATTATCTCTAATAAAACGGTAGAAGGACGTCCATTGGTTAATGTGTTTTATGATGGTACCTTAAACAACGGTTTTGTGAATGCCGAAGAGAATTTGGAGGATCTATTTTTTGCGAAGACTCATAACCTAATTTAATCTATCCCAATGTTGAAGTTTATAAAATTTGAGATCAATTATTGGCTTCGAACACCAATGATTTGGATCTTCTTTGGCCTAACAA
>JAGPHP010000134.1 GCA_018055415.1 Breznakibacter sp.
CATCAATATATTGTGCAGTTAAAGGCAGGCAAATGGCACAAAGTTAACTACGATGCCAAAAGGTTTGGAAAAGATGGTAAAGTTAAACGGCAGAAAGATGATGGATTACCTTGGTAGAGGTGATGAGAGAACGGCTTTCAATAGTCGATTTGTAAAAGTATTACAATATCTAAACTTGTTTAATATGGGATTTCAACTTACATTCAAAAACCACTACACAACTAAAGATCAAAATAAAGCGACTGTTGCCAACAAGTTTATCGGTTATTCTGTAAATGGATGTAAGAGGGCAACAGAGCAATATGCTATTGATGCGGCAAATCAGAATATCCCTATAAATTGTGGAGAATACACTGCTAACGATATTGTGTTTGTATCGGTGAATGGCGGTGAATACGGAACTGCCACTAATTTCCAAAAAACAGTGGCTGAAATAGACCTTGCTTTACAAGCTGGCGCTTCAATAATTACGGATAATGCCACAAATGCTCATCGAAAATATAACAACCGTGAATTTGGTGAAGGTGGGTTGCGGAGACATCTATTAACGACCTATCCTCTCATTAAAGAATGTAAAGTTGAATCTTACTCTATTTGGGTACTGTCTGAAAATATTACGTTGAATTAGAGTAATAGGCTCAAAAGCCAACCAAATAGTAAGGCCACCGCAGCCCATAATACTTCTAAATCCATACCATCTCCTATTGATTTCCAAGATGTATTCTTTTCATTTCCAGAACCAATTGTTCCATGGGAAAATTTGATTAAAACCATTATTCCAAGGGCTTCAATAATATTTAATGGTCGTATCTGAAAAATTGGAACGATGAACCAAAGCCATAGTTTAGCAAAAGTAAAGCCTCTAATACTTAGAACAATTGCTACACTCGATATAACTCTTATTATATTTTTTATATTTTCCATTGAATTGCATTTATGATTTTTATTTATAAATGGCTTTTAAATTATTTGATTTAATATGCATTACTTCAAGGAATCCTTTATCTCATTTAACTTGTCTTTTGCCTCCGGTGTTTCAAATATATAATCAAGCTTTCTCCTTTTACGTGCATTTGGGTGTGGCAAAAAGATAAATACTCTGCTATCAACCCCATTTGCATAAGGCTTACTTCTGGCGCTCATTTCAGTCCCAAGATAATATTGACAAATAACACTTGAGACTTTATCTCCTAAACACACAATAACTTTAGCATTACTACACTCTAATATCTTAGACAGATATTTCTCAACACACTCTTTCTGAGCTTCTTTAACACCAATCTCATTAGTTGATTTGCAATGAACTATCTCTGTAATGGCATAATCTTGTCCAGCAATTGGTTGTTTGTTCAATAAGGATTTAGCAATGCCTCGAACAGCAGCCCAAAATCTCACCCATCCACCATACTCACCCCCAATTTTCAATGGCATTAATTCGTTTTTAACCCATATACGTTCTTTTGAAAATCGATTGATAAAAAAGTCCTCCATAATCTCCTTTTTCCAAAGAGCATTTGGATACTCTTCTTTTGAATCTATTGAAGGATTAGAACTGATGAATAGAATTTTGGCTGTCTGCAAATTTCCATTCCATGGTTCAGGAACCTGAAAAGGAGTAGTATTATTTTGAACTTTTATAACGTTACGACAAACACAGTCTTTATCACCATTTCTTACCTTTTTAATATTCTCGCAATTGACAATTTCATTTAGTAGTTTATACATAATGATTTTTCTTGGGTAAAATTAAATCACTGCTCTAATTTTTTCAATATAAATTAATGCTTCCGTCAATAATTCATCTATAAAAAGTCTGCAATTATCCTCTTTACGTAGACTTATATACTTTTTATAGTCGATCTGATGTAACTGTTTGTCTTTTCCAAATATGGATGGTCTATACCAACCAATTGAATAATCTGAACTTTTAATGCCGTGATTGTGAATTTTTGAAATGATATTAGTGCATTTGCTCATTAAGCTAAGATCTTCATCATTCTTTGATTTTTTTGAAACAACCTTATTAACCATTTCTTTTGTTGATTCAGTAGAATATCTACATCTATTCATATTAGATGCTGGTGCAATTCGGTACGCAAAAAAGAAACCGTTAGCATCTTCTCCTGCGTGCAGTTGTATTTCAAGATCTCTGACATTTAGATGTAATGAATACTTTGGACTTCTCAACTCATTTTCTAGTATTTTAAAAAAAGTTTCCCTGATTTCATTTTTTAAGTCCTCAAAAGCTGTTGTAATTTTAGAAACATTGTTAAAATATTCCTCTTTTTCAGCAAGTAAATCTTTAATCTCCATATTCATAGAATTAAACGTTGTTTGGTTGGTTAATTTCTTTATTAAGTTAATGTATTGGTGAATAGTCTCCCTGATTATTGGTAGTGTAACAGATTCCTTCATACATAAACTCAACCATTCTAGTATTTCTGTTTTGTATGATATTATATGGTAATGCTCGCCATTTGTTAGCTCACCAGAACTTTCATTTGATGGCATCGTACCATTTAAATTTAAATATAAAAGAATAGCAGACGGGTCAAATTTATTATATCTGCTTAATTGTTTCGGTTGATCACCAGCATATATCTTATTCTCTACAATAATGTGTCGCCCATATTTGTCTTTAATTAAGATGTCAATTCTGCCACCATTTTCTCCGTCTTCTGTGATTTTAATTGTGTGATATTCAACGAAAGCTTGAGCTGAAATAGTGTCAAAAGTCACTTCCTTTTTCAACTTAATTTGATTAATAAAAAATCTTAAGTATAAGTCTCCTTGCCCATGACTTCCTTTCGGATTAAGCAATTCTGCCAAGAAAGCCGAGTGTAGTCTAACTTCATCTGATTGCAACCCAAGAATTTGAAAAACATTAAAGTTCTCTCCCGTAATTTTCGCTATTTGCTCGTATTTTAGGCTTATTAAAGCAACCTCTTTTAATAATTGTCTTATTTCGTTCATAGTTGTCTTATCTTATTACTAAGGTATTATTTTATTTTAATGCACTCTCATTATTTCATCCCCAGTCTCGGAAATATCCTTGATATTCTCAATTATCAAATTAAAATCATCCTCCGGTGTGGTGATGGTTACAGAATACCAACGCTCGGCATTGAGGTTTTTAAAAGCCTCTTCAAAATATCGATTCGGCTCATTCAATAGAAGCTTTAATAGCCTTACCGAGATATGGCAACAGTATAAAATGGTTGTTATCTCATAGTCAAATACGCCCTCATCGGGTGTGGCGTGCTTGTAGATTGTTACTACAAGTTTGCTCTGTGCAAGTTGATTTGCATCGCCGTAGTGCATACCTATCTATTTATTAGTTTAAAAGACTCTTGACCTACTCTCACCAAGTAAATACCCTTTTGAGGCAGAAAACAGTTTGCAGTTTCTTTACTAGCAATGAATGCTGTAATGCAACTGCCAGAAACGGTGTAGATGTATATTTGCTCATTTCCAAATAACCCCTTGATGGTTAGTAAATTATCAAAAATAGAGAATTTTATATCTTTTGAAGGTATTACATTAATGGCAGTTGGCGTCTGCTCTACAATATGGGTAAACTCGCGCCACTGTGGGGCTGCTTTATATGCAGCGAGTGTTCCCGCTGGTACAATAAGCGTGCAGCTATCTTTGTTGATATCAACAGAGGTGAGAGGGTTTTTAAAAAAGACATTTTTAGAGATTGATAAATCAACAGGTACAGGGTTTAGAACTTGTAGTGTTTTTAAACTTTTACAGTTTATAAAGACAGAATCTTTAATCTCTACAATTCCTTGGGGAAGCGTTAAGGTAGTTAAGGCTTGGTTGCTTTTAAAAACATCTTTTGCAATGTACTTCAAAGAGGCAGGTAAAGTAACGGTCGTTAAGGCTAAACATTTTTCAAAAGTGCTCTCTTCAAGAGTCTCTAAATGTGTAGGCAGAACAACCGAACTCATTCTTAAGCATTGATAAAATACCGCTTTACCCATTTTTGTTACATTGGGGATTGATGCTGTTGGAATAAAGAGGCAAAAATAGAAGGCACTATCGCCAATCTCTGTAATTGATGAGGGGAAGTTTATGGTAGTCATATTTGCACACATATTAAATGCACTGTTTCCGATACGTTTGAGGCAATCGGGCAGTTTGCAACTTATAAAAACAGAACAATCGTAAAATGACTTTTCCCCGATGGAGATTACCGTTAGTGGTAGCTCAACACTGCTAAGATACAAACAGTTATACAGCGCATTTTTAGGCACTTCATGTGCGGGATAGTTAATGACTTTAGCGCCTGCAGTGCCACCCGAACCGGTGTATTGGCATATCGAGTCACAGCCAGTACGAAGATCGATTGCCTTTAAAGACTTCATGTCATCACGCATCGTTTTAAAATCTCGAGCGTCAATGGTGCCGTAAACTGTTAAACTAATAACATTTCTTAACTCACTGGCGGTAAGTGACCCTTTTAAACCACCGGCAACAATGGTTACGGTTTTGGATGTTTGCGCATTGAGTAATAATGTCAATAATAGCGCTATTATTGAAACGGTAATTCTGATTTTCATAGGATGAATTTTAAGTTAAATATCTGTTACGATATCAAAAGTAAAATCCATCTACGCCAAATTGTGTCGCACTACACAGAGTAATTATTTAAATTCCTATTAATTCGCTCGGCTATTTTATCTCTAAAAGATAGGGGCGAAATAACTCTAACATGTTCGCCCATAGCGAGTATCTCCATTTCAAAATCAAAAGTAAGTAAAACAGTGAGTGTAACACGCAGTTCCTCGCTAGTATCTGAAATGATTTTTTGTGAGGGATGCAAAGGCAATGTTTTAATATATTTAGCTTGGAACGGAGAAAAAGAGAGCGTCACTTGCTCAGGAGCGTCAGTTTGATTACCAACATCCACGCCAAATGCATGGGTAAAATAATGGTGAATATCGAATGATTGAGGGTAAGTATAACCAATACTGCCGAGTTCTAGATTTGAGATACGATCGAGACTATAGATTTTAACGGCACCATCTTTGGTATCTCGGGCAACCAAGTACCACCGTTGCTTAAACTCCTTTAATCCTAATGGTTCAACCGTTTTCGAACTAGCCTCTTTCCAAAAGCTATTGTGTGTAAATTTTAGTTGTTTGGAATTATCTAATGACTTTAATATCGATTGAATATGCTCGATCGATGTTGGCTTTCGTAGATCCAAATCAATCCACTTATCGGCCTTGTTATATATTTGCAGAGCAAAGTTCAATTGTGCATTTTCCAAAAGTCGCTCCTTAACCCGATCTTGATAACAATTTTCACTTGAGATAATTCTATAACACTTAGATATACGATCGTACTCAATATCAATATTATGCACCTCCGCTATATCTTGGATGTCGCGTTGAAAGGTTCTTTTCGAGAAGTTGAAGTTAACGCTAGTAATATCGCATTGCTCGCGCAAGTAAGCATCAATTTCGTCAAACGTTGCTTTACCTCGTTGTAGAATATTAATGATAGAGAGGTATCGTTGAAAGTGTTTCTTAGCCATATCCATTAGTTTCTAAAGAAGTAAAGATAATGGCTTTGGGCGACAAAAAATGGCGGAGTTGATTAATTCTTTTCCTCTTATTCACCCCGCGCCGGATTAATAGTATTTCGCAATTCAATTACATCGCTAAGCAATTTTTGGCAAGCAGCATGGGTGCTTTTGGGACATTTTTTTAGCTTAGACGAAAGAAGCGCTGCCATCTGCGCCACATTTTCCTCAATTTCGGGCGACCAGCCGTTTTGGTTATAATCGGCCTCAAAATCGTAATACTGATGCTTCAAATCCTCTAATTCCAAATCTTTTGTTTTCATAATATTGCGGGTTGTATCAAACAACAAATATAGGTTGTTTAAAATGGCTTATACGATATTGCGGCATCTAATGATTCGATAATCAGAAATAGTTTCATAATTAATGCATAAAATTCAAAACCATATCGTAATTGTGGCCATGATATTCAAATTCACCCAAGGTCTTAAATCCATTTCGCTCATAAAAACGAATTGCTCGCTGGTTATCGGCTTGCACGCCTCCCCACAAGAAAATGCGCTCAATCTTTTCGGTTCTAAGATGTGCTATCGCAAACTTTAAAAGCTCGTAACCAATACCCGAACCATGATAACCATCGGCTACAGCTGGCGCCAAGGTTGCATCGGTTTGTTGGCTCATGGTCAATCCATATCCAATATATCTAAACTCATCGTGAGGCCAAAATCCGCGCTTTACAACTGTGTAAGCAATTATATTATTGGAAGTTAACTCCTTTGCTACAAAGCCATAAATGGTATGTTGAGCATAAAATTCGGTTATAGAGAGCGTGTCAAAACCATGCGATCCGAATCGTCGTTTACTATCATCGCTTAAACTCTCCAGAAAGTCTGATAGAGTGGAGTGATCAGACTGAGTGATCAGTTGCAAAGTGATGGGATTACCATTAATTAGAGTTGTAGCCATGGATCTG
>JAGPHP010000023.1 GCA_018055415.1 Breznakibacter sp.
TATAAAGACTAAACCTGAGATGTTAATTTTTTAGATCGAACTCACGTTAAATTAAGTACTAATTAATTCAAAAATTGGCTAATGGCTGTAAGTCCATTCATCTCATTAACTTCGTTGATCTTCGATTGCGAACCTTTGCGTATTGTTTTGCGAACCTTTGCGTAAAATAAAAGAGTTCACAGAATGAGAACTTGGTTTATTGATAAAGCACACCATGTATTGCTAGTACTTGCGTTATTTAACCGTCTCTATTGGATTTCGTGGATTCTGGACATCTAAAAATATTGCTTTTACTGAGCCAATTAATATTTTTGCTTCCACAACTATTGGTATTCTGTTTTTATCGGTTGTAACCCACACAAGCATCTCCTCACCCCCACTAAATAGAGCATTTTTGGGTAAATAGGGTGAAAATTTAAAACACTTAAAGCGTCTGTTTTGTCTGTCTTCAACCTCTTCAATGCCCAGATATCTTACATAAAGATGCTCAAGCTTGCCATCAAGAATGAGCGAAATGGGGATTTTCTCGTTATAGTGATATTTTGAAAAATCCATATTTCGACATTTGTAAACCATGCTTAATACATCGGATGCACAATTGTCGAAAGAGCTATCTTTTAATACTATGGGTTCTTTCTCCATCCTGACGGATGTTTTAACCCGCTTTTCGAGTTGATTAAACCAATAATATTGATGGCTATTGAATCTACCTTCGTTGCTGCTTTGCATGTAGTAGAGGGGTTCTAAATGCGTGGTGTCCACTATGGCTTCAAACGTATCTCTTACCGAATAAAAGAAATCGTAACCTTTATAGGTTGTTCCTATGGCTTTTAGGAAGTAGGCAGGTTTTTCTTGATGTTTGATGAGTTTTGTGCTAAAAGTAACCTCTCCTGCATTTACCCAAATAAAATTCCAATTATAATAGGCCGAGTAGCGCACTATTTCCCCCTCTTTAAATGCTTTGTTTGAGTCGATGCACTGACTATAAAGGGCATTTAATGATGTTAAAAAGAGAGCAATGAGGAGATGGCGCATAAAGATTCGCTATTTTGATACTGATCCGATGTTCTTCTCGATAGACTCAATTTTCTGTTCCATTCGATTGCTCTTTCCTTTGCGAATATCCATTGTTAGATTGCAGTAGATGCGCGAGGAGTGCATATTGAGTATCTCATAAGCACCCTGAATGATTGATAACGCCTCTTCCATGGTTTCTGTTTCAATGGTGGTGCCCATGGAGTTGAGTTTATATTTAACGCCACTTTTTTGGATGTAATTTATTACTTCTGACACGTAAACGCCTACGCTATCGCCTTTGTCGGTGGGGAAGATGGCTAAGTTCATTAATACAGACATACTATTTCTTTTTAGCGATGGGTTTACGATATGTGTTGGCAAATTTTTGTACGTTAAACTTAGAGGCATCCCACTTGATGTCGTGTCTCCAATTGGCTCTAATGATCATCATTTCGGGGTAGTAAATTACTTTTTCGGGTAAAATACCTTTCTGATAATCGCCGATATCATATCTTTTATTCCTATTTGTGTCGTAAACTATTTTGATAAAATAGTCGCCTGGGTTGACCAATGAAAATGCCATTTTGCCATTTTTAGGTCTGTACTGCTGTCGCACAACATTGTCGTTTTTGTCAACCAATTGAACTAATGCATTGGGCTCCGAATTTTCTAAAGTAACCAAGAGAAGTCCATAAGTATTTTCGGGTTTTATACTAAGTTTTTTCTTAACAGCATTGTTTGTGATGCCATAAGAGTTGTGAAAAGTAGCAGAGTCTATTGATATTGTATATGCTACGTCGTATTCCCATTTCTTTTTAATGAATAGGCGCGTTGCATTCGTTGAGTCGTTTAGTAGTTCAAAAGGGACTTCAATGTCTGTTGTGTCTCTACGTTCAAGCAATTTAATACCCTCTCTCTTTATCGATACAGGGGGAGCATTTAGCTGTATTGGATAGTTCGCAAAAACATCTATCGAAGAAGGCATTCCTGAGAATTGGAGAGTTGGTTTAGGTGCGACTTCTCCTTTTTTCAGCTTCTTTTTGGCTGTTTCAATCTTAAAAAAATAGGATATGAGACTATCGTTTTTGATAATCGGATTGTTTAAACTGTCGGTGATCTGATACTTCAGACTAAATGCAAGAGAATCTTGATTAGAGATGAGGGTGTCAGTGATCCAGATGGTAATAGAGTCTTTGTTAAGCGATGTTTGTTTAATTGCCCAGCTTTCGAGAGATCGTGTTGAATCGGATTTTAGGCAAATATCAAACCCCTTTAATACTGGTTTGGCAAATATCAGATCAATTTTTGTACGTTCTTTACGAGCATCTCCTTTCAGATATTGCTGTTCGTAGTCTTGTTGATACATAAAAAGTTGAAGACTATCTGGTAGATAGAATAGCTTTTTTGTGTAAAGAGAGAGGGTGTCTAATTTTATAGAGTCGCTTTTTGCAATTTTATTAAGCAGAGTTGAATCTTTTACCATTCTATATTCAAATGATGGGGAGAAGGTAATGGTATCCCAAGCAATCTCTTCGCTAGGTTGATCAAAGAGATAGTTTCTATTTGCATCGTTTAGAGCAAAAATTCTGTAGGTTCCGTATCCAATATTATGAATGGAAAAACGTCCTTTTGCGTCGGTTTTGGCAATTCGTAAAGGCACTTCGGTTTTGAAAGCAGAGTCTGCTAAGTTTTTGTATAAGAGAACCATACATCCTTCGATGGGCTCAAGTTGTTTGGCGCCATTAACAAAGCCCGATATGGTTAGTGAGTCGGTCTCTAGGCCTGTGGAGAAGTGGAATCTAAAGTTTTCTAGTTTATTGTTTTCGTTATTATCTTGTATGGCATCGGCAAAATCAAGAGTGTAAGTAGCATTCTCTTGCAGCTCCTCGTCAAACTTAATAACGAGCGATTTTCCACGCGCCGAAATGGTTGGTCTGTTTTTTAACGGGGGTGATGATACGAATTTGGCATCCATTCCATCGAGTTTAATTAACTCATCGAATTGAATGGTTACATCCTTCCCTTTATAGTTTTTTCCACCCAAAGCAGGTTCCGAATTTGCAATTTTTGGAGGTTCAACATCTTTAGGCCCCCCCTCAGGATAACCTTGGTTAGCGCACGATTTTAATATAATTGCTATAGCAGCAACGAATAAACTATATAATACTCTTGTTTTCAATGGATATCACTTTTAAGTGTAGCAAAATTAGAATTTTTAAACGCATAATGAACTACAATCTATTTATTATACCAAATAAATATTAAAAAAGGGTTATCTGCGTTAACTTTTCATTGGATGCCATATAAAAAAATATAAATTTGCGAATATTTCTAAGATCGTTTAAAATAATGGAAAACAGTATATTTAAAAACAATAAGGTTCTTTTGATTGCATTAATATCGGCCGCTGTCATTATCTTGTTACTAGGCGGGTTGTTGATTCGCAATAATCAGCAAATTAGTGCATTAAATGATGTGATGGATTATGAGAAACAAGAACTAACACGACAATATCAGGAGCTTGCTTTTAATTTCACCGATTCGTTACAAACTGACAATGACTCATTGAATAATCTGGTGGTTAGACAAAAGCAACGTATTGCCAATATGGTTGAAGAGATAAAACTCTTAAAAGTAAATAATGCTTCGAAGATTCGTGAATATAAAAAGGAGCTAGATGTTATGCGAACGGTATTAAGGAGTTATGTCGTTCAAATAGATTCACTTAATCAAATAAATATAAAGTTAAAAGAGGAGAATAGTGCCTATGTTGAGAAATTGGGCATTACACAAAATAATTTAAAAACACTTGAGGTAGAGAAGGCTAAGCTGGTTAAGAAAGTGGATCTTGCCTCAAAGTTAGAGACAAAGAATTTAGTAGTTATGGGATTGAACTCACGAGATAATGAGACGAAAAAAGCCTCTCGTGTAGCTAAGATTCAGTTGTCATTTTCTATTGTAAAAAATATTTCAGCTCCCGTTGGAGAGAAGATCCTATATTTGCGTGTAGCTGATTCATCGGGTCAACTGCTCACAGAATCTGCCGATAATACATTTCGTTTTGAAGGCAAAGATATTGGTTACTCAAGCCAGAAGAGTATCGAGTATGGAGGTGAAGAGATGGCTACCTCTCTTTTTTATAGCTGCATTGAAGGTGGTCTTCAAGCGGGCAAGTATCAGGTTGATCTTTTTGCCGATGGAAATCAGATTGGATCAGCTTCGCTGCTATTGAAATAACTTGTAAATGAAGGCTATTATGGCTTTCGGTACGCCGTGTTTTATTGGATGGTGCTAACCATCTCTTTGTGATACAAGATGTCTGTTTTGGGTTCTTGAAACGAAATGTTAGCATTCAATTTCATAGTTCAAACACACGTTGAATTAAGCATCATTAAGATTGTCTTTGATTGTGGAATATCGTTCATGTCAATAACAAATGAGTGTTCGATAAAACTACTATTTAGGGGCTGCTGAAAAACAATCAAAACATTTAATATCAATATTTTGCGAGATTTAAAACGTATTAAACTGCAAGGTAATTTGCAAAATATCTCAAAATGTCTTGCATTAACAAATCTAAAAGTATCTGCGAGTTCAACCGCCTTTGTCAAAATGCGTCAAGAAAAATCAGGCTATTGCCGTAAATGTCAGTGTAGTTTGAGCGCAGCGAGTTTTACTAACTTTAGGCAATAGCCTGATTTTTTAGCATTTTGGCGTAAGCGGCGGCTTTTTTTGTTTACTTTTTGCAGCTGAAGGCAAAAAGTAAAAGCCGTGCGGCTCGAGCACAAATAGAATCACAAAATATCAATTTAGTTTTTCAGCAGACCCTATTTAACTTTGGGTAATTCGCCTTCTGTTCCAATCTAAATAAACAATATCGCATATAATAAAACCATACGCGAGTACAAACAAAAAGGGCTCATGTATTACACATGAGCCCTTTTAAATCCTTTTCTCTTAACTTAAGCAGTAACTTCTTTTTCAACTGCTAAACGTCCACGATAGTGACCACATTCGCCACACACAGTGTGTAATTTAACGGTAGAACCGCAGTTTGAACATACGCCTAATGCAGGTAAAGCTGCTTTATCATGCGTTCTTCTCTTGTCACGTCTCGTTTTCGAGATTTTTCGTTTAGGATGTGCCATTTTTAAACCTCCTTTTTATTATTATCTATTAAATTTTTAAGTGACGACCATCGAGGATCTATCTCCCCACTATCTTCACCTTGTTCGTCTGATTCATCTTCATATTCGGTCGAACTCTCATCAACCTCGCTTACCAAATAATTGCTAAGTCGCTCTAACATTATTGGATTACATGTTGAATTGCCATTCTCATCATCAGGATGCACTACACGAAGTGGCAAACTTAAAATGATAAACTCATAGATGTATTGTGCGATGTTAATTTGGTGCTCATTTCGCTCAATAACCAGAATTTCGTCTGACTGTTCTTCATACTCCTCCCCAAATTTAACGTAGAGTTTTCGACTGGTCGAAATTGGCACTACAATATCATCAAGGCAATCGTCGCAACTTTGTACTGTTTCCCCTTTAATGTCAAAGTTGAAAGTTAACAATGTTGGTGTTTTATCTAAAAGCACTTTGCATTTAAAGTTGCCATCTTGAACAAGAGAGTTTTCAAAAAGTTCAAAAAAAGCGGGTGTTAAATCAAAGTCCCAATCGTGCTTTGCATCCTTTAACCCTTTAAACTCTATTGAGTAATTCTTTAAATTATCCACTCTCGCTATGATTTCTCTTTCGATAAAAACTTTGCAAAAGTATATAAAAAAAGGATGGATTAAAAGAAAATCTTTAATTATTACCTAAAATAATCTCTTAATCAATGCGGTTTAACTCTTAACTCTTGCAAATCAAAGATATACGAAAAGTTGTTCCTTTGCCAATTTCAGACTCTTTTACAAAAAGCTTACCTTTATGATACTCTTCAATTATTCGTTTGCTAAGCGAGAGTCCTAAACCCCAGCCCCTTTTTTTTGTTGTAAAGCCTGGAGTGAAGATAGCTTTGAAATTTTTCTTCATGATTCCTTTGCCATTATCGGAGATGTCAATATTTAGGTAATTTCCTGCTTTAGAGATGTGGTAAGTGAGTTTTCCACTCCCTTCCATGGCATCGATGCCGTTTTTACTGATGTTTTCAAGTACCCATTCAAGTAGTGTGGGGTTTACATTTGCTACCGTTAATAGATCGCTTTTTTTGCTTTTAAGTTCGAACTCAATTTGTGAAGAGGTTCGTCCTTTTAGATAGGCAATAACACTATTAATTATTTTAGTTACATCGTGCTCTTTGAGTTCGGGAACTGCACCAATTTTAGAGAATCGGTCGGTTACACGCTCTAGGTGGGCTACATCTTTTTCGATTTCGGTTACGATCTCGGGTTCAATGTTTTTAAGTTTGAGTAGTCCTACCCAACCTAATAGCGACGATGTTGGTGTGCCAAGTTGGTGTGCGGTCTCTTTAGAGAGTCCTACCCACACTTTATTCTGTTCGGCATTGCGCGCACGGTTAAATGCAATGTAAGCCGCACCCATAAAGGCTATCATCACACAGAGTTGTATGATAGTAAAATAGGTTAACTTGGTGATAATAGAGGACTCTTTGTAGTATAAAATCTGATGGTCGTTATTTCCTAGTTCTATAACGATTGAGTCGGAGTGATCTTTCATCTCCTTCAATATTTTTGCTAGAAAGGCACTTTGATTTTTTTCTGGAAGTTTAATGTTGCGATGGTACAGAATCGTATCGTGCTTATCAACGAGAATGACAGGCACGGTGGTGTTGTTACTGATAACAGCAAGCGTTAAGTTTAGTGTTGGACTCTCGGCCGAGGAGAGCTCTTTTGTTGCATCTGCCCAAAGTTGTACTTTTTTGAGTTCTTCGCTTTTTAAGGTGTCAACCAATGTTTTTGTGTAGATAATGGAGGTGATTCCTATTCCTATAGCAACAAGTAGAAGCGTGTTTTTGATGAGTCGATTGTTCTTATGTGTAATTCCACTTGATTTCATCCTATCTCTTTTGTTAGTTTTATTGATAGAACGTAAAAATAGCGATTCTATTTAATTGAGAATGGTTTATTTCTCAATGCACCATTTGATGATAACCCTCTTCAAATCGTCGAGCTTTACAGGCTTGGTAATGTAGTCGTTGATTCCAGCAGCAAAGGCTCTATCTTTTGTCCCTTTTTCAAGCGCAGCAGTCATTGCAATTATAGGTGTTTTGCAACAATTTGACCTGAGTTGAATGGTTGTGGCAATGCCATCAAGTTCGGGCATATAGATATCTAAGAATATGAGATCGAATCTCTCTTTTTCGATCTCATTAATAGCCTCAACACCGTTCTCAACTATTGTTATTTTGCATCCTATCTTACTAAATAGACTTTGAATAACCCGTTGGTTTAGCTTGTTGTCTTCGGCAATAAGAATGGATAAATCTTCGAGCGTTTGATGGCTTTGTATGATGGTTTTGTTTTTAAGATAGGGAAAGCGTTTGATTAGGAAACTATGTAAAACATGCAACTTAACGGGTTTTAATAAGTAGATGTCGGCACCAATTTTTTTAGCATAATTCATGTTCATTGGAGCGTTATCAGAGCTCTGCAGAGCTATTAGATAGTTGTTTGTAATGTGATGATCGTGAAGTGCTTGCAGGAAATCGAGGCCGTTTAGATCCACGCGATGGTCGATGATGATGAGTTGATATTTATGTTGACTTCTTAAGATATCAACGCTCTCTTGCGTGGGCGACATGAACTGTGGTTTCACACCTAGTGCGCTTAAATTATTACAGATATCTTTAATATGATGCTCCTCATCGGAGATTACTGCCGCCTTGATTTTTGAGAGCTCAGTGATTCGTTCGAGATTGATGTTTTTGTGAATACTTTTGGTTTGAAGTGGTAAAGTGAAGTGAAATTCGGTTCCTTTGAATTTGGAGCTTGTTGAGAGAGTTGACGGACTCACTGCCCAAATGGAGCCCCCCATCATATTTACAAGTTGCTTGGTGATAGAGGTGCCCAGACCAGTACCGCCATATTGACGAGTGGTTGTTTCGTCCACCTGATAAAAGGGGTTAAAGATGAGATTAATTTTCTCGGCATCAATACCTATACCTGTATCGATGAGTGCAAAATGGAGTGCTGGGTTTCCGTTTAAAAGTTGATCTTCGGAAATTTTTAAGACAATTTTTCCCTCCATTGTAAACTTAATGGCATTGCTGAAAAGATTGTTTAATATCTGTCTTAGTCGTATAGGATCACCTAAAAAGTCGATAGGAAGTTTTGTCTCTCTTAGGTAGCTGAATTCTAATTTTTTCTCCTTTATTTTTGGCAGAAATGATTTAACCGTATCTTCAATTTCAAGATTTAGGTCGATGGGGAGTGATTCGATCTCTAATTTGCCTGCTTCAATTTTTGAAAAGTCTAAAATGTCGTTTATTAGCGCCAATAGAGTCGAAGCCGATCGGTTGATAATTCGTAGTAAATCAACCTCTTCGTCGGGAATCGTTTGGCTGTCCATTAAGAGCTCAGACATTCCAATGATTCCATTTAAGGGGGTGCGAAGTTCGTGACTAATGTTTGCTACAAAAGCATTCTTTGCTAATTGCGATTCGAGAATAACCTCATTACCATCGTTAAGCTTTTGATACTCTATGAAAACGATAATGTTCCACTTCTCATTTTGGATAAAGAATGGGAGATTTTCGATGTGTACAATAATCTCTTCACCTTTACTGTTGTGGTAGATGATCTTTGATGACGATCCAGCTCTTTCGCACTCTTCTGCGCTAATTTTTTTTCTAAAGATATTTGAAGTACTGTATTTTTCTCCAATCAGGTGGTCTTCTAGGTCGAATTCGAGGAGCGAAAGAGCCGCTTTATTCACTATTCGAACTCTGCTATCCTCTCCGCATACCATCATGGCTACTGGTAGTAGGTGCAAAACACGTTTAAATGCCTCCTCCGAGGAGTGAATCATAAGAGCTCTCTTTTTCTCTTCTCGGCGGTATATGTAAAAGAGAAGCCCAGCCATAAGAATCAACACAATTGAGTAAGTCCAAATTGGAAGATGATATTTAAATAGCTCATCTTGAACGACATCAAGTGGGATTGAATTGGCTAAATAGAAGGTAGTTCCAATAAGTGAGAGCTTTTCAATTCCAGAGAGAAATTTCTTATCATTGGCGGGTACCGAGATTACTTTGGTCCCTTTTGTTACTTTAAAGAGCGCTTCGATTCGGTCGAGTTCGGCTTGTTCAAATCGGTCTATTTTTTCGCCAGTGAAGAGAATTTGCCCATCTTCCGAAACGATTGTTAGGCTAAAGTGTTCATCTCGTTTGCATCTAACATCTAGTAGTGTTACAATGTCTGTTAGGTTGAAAGTGTATTCGATATGACTTAAGGAACGATCATTTTTAAAGGGTACTTTTAAGATAGTTGTTGAGTCGTTATTAAGTATTAGTTGTTCGTGTTTAATCCTTTTATTACTCTCATTGCCGTATCGAGAAATGATGACATTTGTTTTTGGATGTCGGGTTATCTCTTTGAAATTACCCTCTAAATCATATATTTTAATGCTTTTTAGATGGTAGTTTTGACGCGAGAAGATGGTGCTAATTCCATTATCTAAGTTGCGATATTTGCCATCTTTGAGCGTAAAGTGCGTTGTGTCAAGATCATTTGTAAGAAGATAACTATTGGAGATCATATCCTTAAAAAAGAGAATCAATGAGTTAGAAGCCCATTTGTTACTAATCTCTAAGCGCTCTTCAATCTTAACGGTGTGTTTTTGCTGGATATAGTAGGTTAGCCAAAAGTTGAGGCCAACTAGTAGGAGTAAAAATATTATCAAATAGGAATATAATCGCTTCATCAGACACTTTTTGAATTAAAAAATGACAAGAGATGGCTAACGATATTTCTCCTCACTCCCGCACAAGATACTAATGTAACTATTATATCTTGAATATGCAATAATGCCATCCTCAACAGCTGTTTTAACGGCACATTTGGGTTCGTTCATGTGCACACAGTTGTTAAACTGGCAGCTTTGGCCTATTTCGAATATCTCTTTAAAATAGTGCGAAGCTTCATTTTTTTCAATCTCAATAACACCAAATCCTCTCACGCCTGGTGAGTCTATGATATATCCTCCCATCGATAGATGGTGCATTTCGGCAAAAGTAGTAGTGTGCTTACCCGTATCATGAGCATCCGAAACGCTGTTGGTTTTTAGGTTTAGATGTGGCTCTAAACTATTTATAAGAGATGATTTTCCAACACCTGAATGGCCTGTTATAAGTGTTATTTTGTCTTTAAGAAGTGATTTTAATTGTTCGATATTAACATTTTGCTTAACTGAGATTTCAAAAGCCGTGTATCCTATAGATGTGTAGATCTCTATAAGTTCGGCTAGTCGCTCCTGATCTGCAGCGGTATGAATGTCACATTTGTTAAAAGCAATAATGGTTGGAATCCTAAACGATTCGGCTGTTGCCAAAACTCGGTCGATAAAGGTTGTTGTGGTAACTGGACTAGCAATGGTGGCAACTAAAATTACCTGATCGACGTTTGCGGCAATGATTTGGCTCTCTTTTGAAAGGTTTGACGCTTTACGAATAATATAGTTTTGACGTTTTTCAATTTCAAAAATAACAGCTCCACCAATCTTTGGGTCAAAGTCGTACAGCACCCTATCGCCAACCGAGATTGGATTGGTGGTTCGAATCTCTTTGGTGCGAAATTTACCTTTTATAGAGCAATTGATAATTGTGCCATCTTCGCTCTCTACTTCGTAATTGCTACCAGTTGATTTTATGACTAACCCTTTATTCAATAGATCTATTTTTAATTAAACTGTTATGTTGAGCATTTTTTTTATGGCTTTAACTATACCTGCTTTATCGTATTCGCACTCTCTCAGAAGTTCTGATTGTGTGCCATGATCTACAAACCTGTCTGGAATACCTAATCGATTTACTTTAGGTGAATATCCGTGATCGGCAGCAAACTCCAGCACTGCACTCCCTAAACCGCCTACGATGGTTCCATCTTCGATGGTAATGATGTTTTTGAATTTAGATAGAATTTCGTGGAGTAATGCTTTGTCAATTGGTTTTAAGAAGCGCATGTCATAGTGAGCAATAGAAATACCTTCTCTAGCCATTTCAATCGCAGCTAATTGAGCTTTGTGACCAATGGTTCCGATAGAAATTAATGCTAGCTCATCGCCACTTTTAATACATCGACCTTTGCCTACTTCAATCTCTTCAAACGGTTGACGCCAGTTGAAATTAAATCCATTACCTCTTGGATATCTGATGGTAAAAGGCCCTTTGTTAGGTAGTTGCGCAGTGTACATCAAATTTCGCAATTCTACCTCGTCCATTGGGGCAGAGATGATGAGATTTGGAATGCATCGTAAGAAGGCCAAATCGTAGGCTCCATGGTGTGTGGCGCCATCTGCGCCAACCAATCCGCCTCTGTCTAAGCAGAGCACGACGTTGAGCTTTTGAAGTGCTACATCGTGAATTACTTGGTCGTATCCGCGTTGTAAAAAGGTGGAGTAGATATTGCAAAAAGGCACCATGCCCGAAATTGCGAGGCCTGCTGCAAATGTTACCGCATGTTGTTCGGCAATACCCACATCAAAAGCACGATGCGGCATCGCTTCCATCATGATGTTGAGAGAGCAACCACTTGGCATAGCAGGTGTAATACCCATTATTTTATCATTCTCTTTAGCCAACTCTAGAAGCGAATGACCAAATACATCTTGATATTTGGGTGGTTTCGGTTTTAGCTCTTGCTCTGTAAAGAATTTTTCTCCCGTGTTTTTATCAAAATTAACCCCAGTGGCATGCCATTCTGTTTGATTTTGCTCGGCCAATTTAAATCCTTTGCCTTTTTTGGTAATACAGTGAAGAACTTTAGGACCTGGGATGTTTTTTAAGTCTTGTAAAACTTGTGTTAATCTCTCTATATCATGGCCATCTACAGGCCCAAAATATCTAATATTAAGACCTTCAAAGATGTTAGACTGTTTTGCTAAAATTGATTTGATGGCATTATTTACCTTTACCATCATATCTTTAGATCGCGGGCCTGTAATTTTAAGTTTGTCGAACGTGTTAATGGCCTCCTGACGAATTTTATTGTAGGTGCGAGATGTGGCAATATCCACAAGATAATCGCTCAGACCACCAATGTTTGGATCGATGGCCATATTGTTGTCGTTAAGTACTATAAGCACATTGGCTTGCGTGGCACTTAGGTTATTTAGCCCTTCAAAAGCTTCGCCTCCAGTCATGGAGCCATCTCCAATAATTGCAACAACATTGCGCTCTTCGCCACGTGTTTGAGCAGCAATAGCCATCCCAAGAGCAGCCGAGATAGATGTTGAGGAGTGTCCTACTCCAAACGAATCATACTCGCTCTCTTCAATTTGAGGAAATCCACTTAATCCTTTGTACTTTCTATTGGTGTGAAATTGTTTTCTGCGGCCAGTAAGAATTTTGTGTCCATAGGCTTGGTGACCAACATCCCAAATGAGTTTATCGTGTGGCGTTTTAAAAACATAGTGAAGTGCAACAGTGAGCTCAACAACGCCAAGGCTCGCGCCAAAGTGCCCCGGATTACAGGAAACGGCATCAATAATAAACTCTCTTAACTCGCTACAAACCTCCTCCAGCTTTTCGGGTGGTAGTTGGCGTAAATCGGCAGGATAATCTATTTTATTTAGAAGTTGGAAAGCTTCTTGATTCATTCGTGCACTCTGTTTTTTTGCAAATATATAAAACTAAGATTGAATTGAGCTTTTTTAGGAACGTATAATTAGGAAACTTTCGTTATTTATGGCGCTATTTGTTTGTAAACAGCAATTGGCATTTTGCTGATAGGGAGTTGAAATTTTTCATCAATATAGTAGATATTCTATTTAATACTTCTATTTTTAGCCTTTAAATTATTAAAGATCATTATCGTATGAAGAAACTTCTCTCAATAGTTCTTATTGCTTTAGTTGCTTTTAGTTGTGTTCCCGTTCGTCAATTTAATTCTCTTAAGAAGAAGAATAACGAGTTAGAAACTCTCACAAGTGACTTAACCAAAGAGAATATTAAACAAACGACTCAAAACACTGAGTTGAAATCAATGGTTCAGCGGTTAACTCGTATGTTACAAGAGATGCGTCAAGACTCAATTGCACAAGGTGCCGAGTTGGCTGAAACTCAAAAAAGAGTGGAGGATTTGTCTAAACAGTATGAAGATTTGCTTGTGCAGTACCAAAATGGTAGTGGCGATGCAGAGACCAGTAAGCTCCTTTCGCATTTGCAATTAGTACAAGATCAGTTACAAAAACGTGAAGATGCCCTTCGATATAGCGAACGCAATTTGGGAGCAAAGTCTGATTCACTAAGAAATGCTATAGCTGAACTTGAGGCTACTCAAAAGGAGCTGGAGTTACGTAACAAGCGCCTCGTAGAGCTTGAGCGAATTTTGGCAAGCAAAGATTCGGCCATGAATGAGCTTAAAAATTTAGTTTCTAATGCATTAACCGGCTTTGGCACGGATGAATTAAAAGTACATACCAAAAATGGTAAAGTTTATGTATCGCTTGAGGAGAAACTTTTATTTGGCTCGGGAAGTTATGAGGTTGGAGCACAGGGGGTAACAGCACTTAACCGTTTGTCGGCCGTATTGGCAAAGAACAAGGATATAAATATTTTGGTAGAAGGTCATACCGATGATGTGCCATATCAGGGAACAGGAAAGCTGATCGATAATTGGGATTTAAGTGCTAAAAGAGCAACCTCTGTCTCTCGAATTTTGCTTTCAAATAAGGCTATCGATCCAAGAAGAATCACAGCAGCTGGAAGAGGTGAGTTTTTGCCATTAGTAAATGCTAAATCACCCGAAGCACGTCAGAAAAATAGACGTACTGAGATTATCTTGACACCAAAATTGGATAAGATTTTGGATATTTTAGATAACAATAATTAATTCAGATTATTAGAGTATATTTCGATTTTCCAAATATAGAGTGAACTCTAGAGGTAGATTTTTGACCAACAAGAATCTACCTCTTTTTTTGTTGAATTTAGCTGATAAATGTAGTTCTACTATTTTAATCTCTGAAATAGAGTTGTTTGTGACTTGCGAATGGCATTTCTTATCATACCATAAATCCACAGAAACAAGCGATTAATCCATTAACTGTTTTTAACTATTTTTGACGAATGATTTCAATTCTTTAACAAAGCTATTTTTGAATTAAAAAAATAACGTAATTTTACATTATTGTGAAAACGCCATTGAATTGTTGACTTATGCCATACAGACGACTACCGAATACGGATCAGGCTAGATTAAGAGCTCTTCGCACTATTTTGGAGCGAGGAAATAAGAGTATTCCTTTCAATTTGCCATTTTCGCAAAAAAAGTTTCTTGAGCTACAAGCATTTTTGCCGCTTTTTGAGCAGTCTGTGAATCAATATAAACAGAGTTTTGATAGACAGGCAAGTTGCGGTAAGATTTTGGCCGAGAGCTTTAAAACATGTCGTCTTTACGTTTCACATTTTATACAAGTGCTCAATTTTTGTATCATCAGAAACGAGATTAAACCCCATGTGCGTCTTTTGTTCGGTATTGAGCTGAATGACAAATCGGTTCCAGAGATTACCTCAGAGCAGTTTTTAATCTCGTTTGGTGATAAAGTAATTAAAGGGGAAGAGCAACGAGGAGCTATGGGAGGCACGCGCATCTATAATCCATCGATTGCAGTAGTTAAAGTGAAGTACGAAAAATTTGTGGAGAGTTATAATAATCACAAAAATCTGCAAGTAACCACTCAAAAATACCACGATAAGATGGTTGAGGTTCGCGCCCAAGCCGATCAGATTATTTTATCTATTTGGAATGAAATAGAGGAGAACTATCTTGATTTTGATCCAACTGAGAAGCGCGAAAAGTGTAGCGAATTGGGAATTGTATATCTTTTAAGATCTTCGGAGAAGTAAAGAATTATACCATTTGTAATCGTCTCTTTTTAACTGCTTTATAAAGTTTGTAGGATAAAAAGATGGACGCCACAAAGATGGTGCTACCAGCAGTTAATACAATATAATCCACTTTAGCAGCCTCTTGAGGTGCAAGAGGGTTTTCTATTCCACCGATAATGATGTAGTAGTAATAAATAGAAACGGCCAGCGCGTTGTTGATAAAATGGGCAAGTATTGATACCCATATATTTTTACTCCAATAAAAGAGGTACCCCAAAACCATACCCAAAACAAAACGAGGTAAAAAGCCGAAGAATTGCATGTGAATGGCGCTGAACAAAATAGCAGTGACTAATATAGCTATGTGTGGATTTTTCCACCATTGACCGAGTACCTTTTGAAAACAACCTCTAAATATTAATTCCTCTCCAATAGCTGGTATGATTGCCATAATGAAGATGTTTGCAATGATGTTTTTGGGTTGATTTCCTTTTAAGATTTCAGCTGTAATTTCAGCGGCTTTGATTTCTGCTTCACGCATCCAAGCTTCAATGCCAGCCATCGAGGCTGGTAAACTCATTTGGCTGTTGACTATTGATAACCACTCTACTAGCGGTTGGACGGATAGAATGATGACGATCGATAGTAATATCCATTTGAGTGGACGTATCTTTTGTAGTCCTATTGACTCCCAAGGTTTCAGGTTAGTTAAAAAGGTGAATACAATGGAGGGAAGTATCATGATTGTTAACCCTTGAACCACCAAAAGATATTGAGTAAATTCTATTGGGAATGTATCATTGTTAAGGTTTTTAGGAAACGCAATCATGCCAATGGAGCTTACAATGGCAAAAACGATGAATGATGCAAAGAGTGTGAAAAGTAAAACCAGAAGTTGCTTAAGAGGTTTTGTCGTATAGAATATTGGGCGAAACATAGTTTGTTATTTTTTTTGCAAAGATAATAATCTCAACTGATTTTTGGAATTATGTTAGTTATGAAGAATTACACTCAATATAAGGTGGATATTAGGGATCGTGAGTAAAATATGGTGGAGTTATTTATCTCGCCTACGGCTTCGGTTTGAATTATTACGCAAAATTACCGCAAAGTTCCGCAAAACCAATTGCTAAGGGGGGCAAATGTTTGTAATTTAAACACTCTTAGATCAGGTTTTTAATCTGTTTCTATACGGATCTTTGCGTTATATTTAAAAAGTTTGCCGAAGGCGAACCGCTCTTAAATTTAAAGTACACAGAAAAATAGAACTCCACCTACTTTTGCACTTGATCCCAAAATGGGAGTTGTGATGACGTATAAACAAAAAAGCCTCCATATTTGGAGGCTTTAATTTGTGAGGTTCCTGGCGGACTCGAACCGCCGTAAACGGTTTTGCAGACCGGTGCCTAACCACTCGGCTAAGGAACCCTTCATTGCGGTTGCAAAAGTATTAAAAAAAAGGTTTGATGCAATAGCTTTAGCAAAATTAATCGATGATAAGTCAATAAAATTGCTCTATTCGTGTTCTTTAATGAGTGAAATTTAGACAGCAATTACAGATTTAATATCTGGAGCCGCTCTTCTAATAGCCGCTTCAACTCCATTTTTCATGGTTTGATGGCTCATAGGACAACTTTCACACGCTCCTTTAAGTTTTACATAAACCTTTAGGTCGTTACTAACCCTCACAAACTCAATGTCGCCTCCATCTGATTGAAGGTAGGGTCTGATTTGTGAAATTGCACTTTCGATAACCTCTTTTAAGTCTCGCTCCATCTCTTCTATCACTTGGTTTTTATCTCTACAATTTTTGTTTCGGGCAGAGTGGCATTTCGGTGTTCAACCGCTCTAACAACTTTTTCGGCTAATTCGGCAAAGGCTAATCCCATCACCGATTCGCTATTGAGTGCTACAGGTTCACCATCATCGCCCCCTTCGCAAATAGATTGAACTATTGGAAGTTGTCCTAACAGTGGAACATTTATTTCGGCAGCAAGTTTCTTACATCCCTCTTTCCCAAAAATATAATACTTATTCTCGGGAAGTTCGGCAGGAGTAAAGTAAGCCATGTTCTCAACAAGTCCAAGCACAGGAACATTAACCCCTTTCCCATTAAACATACTTATTCCTTTGATAACATCGGCTAAGGCAACTGCTTGCGGGGTGCTCACTATTACAGCACCGGTTATAGGCAGCGTTTGCACAAGCGTTAAATGAATATCGCTGGTGCCTGGAGGTAGATCGATAAGGAAGTAGTCGAGTTCACCCCAATTACCCTCAGTGATTAGTTGCTTAAGCGCTCCTGTAGCCATTGCACCACGCCATACGAGGGCATCTTCTTGGTTTACAAAATATCCAATCGAGAGCATTTTAACACCGTATTGTTCTACTGGGGAGATGCGATTTTTTCCATCAATAACCTCCACAACCGGGTGTGCATCTTCGGTATTAAACATCTTTGGCACAGAAGGACCATAAATGTCGGCATCAAGCAAACCAACCGAATAACCTGCATTAGCTAGTGCTACGGCTAAGTTTGAGGTAACAGTAGATTTACCCACACCTCCTTTACCAGAAGCCACTGCAATAATGTTTTTAACCCCGGGTAGTGCCGAGTTTGCCTCTTTTACTACTTTAGGTTTTATTTTTACGTAAATGGAGTTTTCGGTGATTTCAGCATCTTCGCCTCCATACGTTTTAATGGCTTGAACAGCTGCCTTTTTTATTGAGCCAACAAAAGGGTCGTTAACTCTATCGAAAAGCAGACTAAATGTGATTTTTTTACCATCAATTTTAATATCGTCTTCCACCATTTCGAGCGTAACGATATCTTTCCCTTTTCCGGGGTGTTTTACATGCTTAAGGGCATCGATTATGAGTTGAGGATAGAAATCCATAGTACTTTATATTTGCTTATTAAACGATTCTAGCTTCTTTTTGTTCGTGAGGTTGGTTATTAATATGAGCTATTTGATGTTGTTGAGAGGCAATTCTTTTGCCGGATCCCATAATAGTTTGGGCATGTCTATTACTGCATCATTTTCAATTTTAATACCTTCCGAAATGAGTCGCTCGCACATGGTGTTGTAAGTCTCAAAATGAGCTTTCCCCGTGAGTAGTCCATTTCTATTAACCACTCGATGTGCAGGAAGGGGAGGAGAGATGTGGTGGCAATTATTTAAAGCCCATCCCACCATACGACTGCTGCGCGGAGCTCCTAGATATTTGGCAATTGCTCCGTAGGTCGTAACTCGTCCGTATGGGATTAGTTCAACCACCGCGTAAACATTATCGGCAAATGAGAAATTCGTCATTTGACTTAGCTGTTTTGTGGCATTTTGGCACCTCGGCCAAAGCTACGATAGCTATCAAATTCAATTTCCACATCAGGTTCTATCCACTCAGCCTTTTTGTTGATGGGGTATTTGATGTATTTAATTGGAATACCTTTTTCTAAAAATTGACTCTCATAAAAGGTCTGAATAGCCAAGATCGAGTCGGTTTGTCCCGTATTGTAAAGATCTGTAGTACAAAGCTCTGGCGTGATGTTGTTTGACTTCACCATCTCGCAAGTGTAGGTAAATAGGAAGTTACTATCGGTTTTTAGATGTACCAACCCATTAGGTTTTACGAACTGAGCGTACATCTGCATAAATTTGGTTGAAGAGAGGCGTTTGTTCACCTTTTTCATTTGAGGATCGGGGAATGTTAACCAAATCTCATCGATCTCATTCTCCCCGAAAAAAGAGAGAATTAACTCAATTTTAGTACGTAAAAATGCTACATTTTTAAGACCTTGCTCTAACGATTCGGTAGCGCCACGGTGCATGCGAGCTCCTTTGATATCTACGCCAATAAAGTTTTTGTTGGGAAAGAGTTTTGCCAATCCAACAGTATATTCTCCTTTGCCACAACCCAATTCTAATACAATTGGATTTTGATTTTTAAAGAATTTAGTGGCCCATTGGCCTTTCATATCAAAATTAACCTCACGACTATGTTCGCACTCAGGCTGAAACACGTGTGGGTAGGTTGCCATTTCAGCAAACCTTTCAAGTTTATTCTTTGCCACTTATTAAATAATTTCTAAAAAAATGGATGATTAAAAATCTGCTTTTTCAACTCTAAGACCAATATCTCTAATGCCCTCAATAACATCACTTCGCATGCCATGAATAATCATAAAGGTGTATTCGCCCTTTTCAGGGAATTTAACGCCTCGTTTGTATAATTGGCTGTATTGATAGTAGTTACCCCATCCTTTGCCAAGCCATCGTCCCGATTGATCAGCCAACATTAGGTTAACAGTATCTCGTTCTCCTTTGCCGTTAGGGCCTTTTACATCGATAAAAAGGAAGAGATTTTGGTTCTGATAATCTCCTTCGTTTCTAACATTTACCGAGAGATGGTAATGTTTGTCGATATCCTTAATCTTCACATGAAAAACAGCCATAGAGTCTTTATCCCATCCCTTATCTGGGATGGTGGCGTACGAATCAAAAACGCCCTTTGGATCGCAGGCAGTTGCCAATAAGGCAGTTATAAAAATGAGTGCTACTACAAATTTATTCATTGGGCTTATTCTGTTTATTAGATGAGTCATTGTTTGGCCTGTTATTAGAACCATTATTTGGTCTATTATTTGGTCGTCGCTGATTCTCATTTCTATTATGACGATTTCTATTTTGATTGTTGTTAGGACGATTTTGTGGAGCTCCTTCGCGATTCGCATTTGGAGTTCTATCGCCTGTTGGAGGGGTATTTACCCTTTCAGGATTTTGCTTGATAGCAGCATTTGCTTCTCCTTGTGCTCTTGGTGGAGCAGCAAGGCGTTCGCCTTGAGGACGTTGTGGTTGAGCAGGACGCTCAGCCTGAGGCGCTCTATTTTCTGCGCTTCTTGGTTCAGCACTACCGTTATTTCCTCCATTAGGACGTCCCTTGTCGTTACGTCTATTTTTATTTCGATTATTGTTGTTTTTATTGTTGTTCGGACGTTTAGATTCATCAAAGCGAGTAAGACTATCCTGTCCAACCACATTGGTGTAATCAATTTCTGGAGCAATCTTTTTAGAGATATCCTCTTCGGCTAATACAAGAACTTTTTTGCCTTTTTTATTGATGGCAATAACCTCTTTGACTCTATCAACTGTTACCGCTTTTAGATTTGCAAGCATATCTTTGCTAGACGAGTACCACATGATTCGTTTGAAGATATCGGTTTTGAAGTGATAGAAGGTACCTTCGTCGGTTTCAAGAGGAATATTGGTTTTTGGAAAATCTTGTTGCGCATCTAAATAGGCATCGAGTTCATAATTTAGACAGCACTTTAATTTACCACACTGACCAGCAAGTTTTTGTGGGTTAAGAGAGATCTCTTGGTAGCGAGCACTATTGGTGGTAACACTCACGAAATTAGTCATCCAGCTAGAGCAACAAAGTTCGCGTCCGCAAGGGCCAATACCGCCAATGCGTCCTGCCTCTTGGCGTGCACCAATTTGGCGCATCTCGATACGTACCTTAAAACGATCAGCTAGTACTTTTATAAGTTCGCGAAAGTCAACGCGTTCATCTGCAATGTAATAGAATATGGCTTTGGTTCTGTCGCCTTGGTACTCCACATCGCCAATTTTCATATCTAATTTCAATCGTTCGGCTATTCGGCGAGCTTCGAGCATGGTTTCGTGCTCAAGACCTTTAGCTTCGTCCCACTTCTCGTAATCGAGCGGTTTTGCTTTTCGATATACTCGCTTAAACTCATAGTTGCGCATGGAGATATTGTTCTTTTTCATTTGCAAAACAACCATCTCGCCAGTGCAGGTAACCTCGCCAATATCGTGACCAGGTGTTGCTTCAACTGCCACGATGTCGCCCTGTTTTAGTCGGCCTCCTGTAGCATTTTTATAATAAAGCTTGCGTGTATTTTTAAATCTAACTTCCACCAAATCAGGCGTATTTACGCCTTCTGGTAGATCAGACAACCAATCGAAAACATCTAATTTTCCCGTTTTTTTGCTACATGAAGCGCATCCGGGTTTTACTGAGGTATATTGTTCTTCTTCCATAAAAATATCTAAAAATCTGTTTGTGAGGAGGGAATTAAAATCTCCTCTATATATAAATAAATCAAGCTCTTAATACTGCGGCAAATTTTAGTGCCATATCAAAAAGGACAATTTTACCACTTCCATTTTGTTCGATATGAGCATAGGCTAAATTAACCTCCTCCATGAGTGCCGAAACATTTCGTTCGTTTACAAATGGGTGAAATTTTTGCGAAAACTGATCCTCTTTAGGAGCCAGATAGACGATATCATTTTCTTGAAAATTGAGAATGAAGTTCTCACGTATCATAGACAAACTATAGAGTAAAAAGTTCTTCTGCACATCGCGCGAATTTTTAGCAAATCCTTCAACCCATTCGTACATCTTAGCAATATCACGGCCGTAAGCCAATCGCATAATGGTTGAAAAGGAGTCGAAAAAATAGTTTTTCTCCTCCGTTTGACTCGACATCTCCAATGCCCTAATGTAACTTCCGTTGGCAAGTTTGGCGTAAACCTCGGCTTCGCTTCGTGGAATATAGGCTTCACTCATAAGCGCATTGGTAATGTCCTCGACGGTTAAAGGAAGAAGCTTAATGCGCTGTGTTCTTGAGAGTATGGTTGTTATTATTTCGTTTGGATCGGCTGCAACGAGGATTATTAAGGTATTAGGCGATGGCTCTTCTAAAGTCTTTAGCAGTTTATTAGAGCAGGTATCGTGCATCTTTTCGGGAGCCCAAATGATCATGATTTTATGAACACTCTCGTACGGTTTAAGGCTTAGTTTGTGAATGATAGAGTCGCTTTCGGCCGTATAAATAAGTCCCGATTTCCCATCGCCCGACATGCGATTGCTCCACTCTGCCACCGATGGGTAGTTTGTTTCGAGTAGATATTTCCGGAATTCTGAGATATAATCGTCGCTCACAA
>JAGPHP010000136.1 GCA_018055415.1 Breznakibacter sp.
TACAAGCGCTTTAATCTTCTCTAACTCCTCCTCTTTTCGATGAATAGGTACAATCACCACCTGAATTAGAGCTAATTTTGGAGGTAATACCAATCCATTATCATCTGAGTGTGACATGATTAACGCTCCCATCAATCGGGTTGAAACACCCCACGAAGTAGCCCAAACATGCTCTAGTTTACCCTCTTTATTCGCAAAAGTAACATCAAAAGCTTTAGCAAAGTTTTGTCCCAAAAAGTGAGATGTTCCACTTTGTAATGCCTTACCATCTTGCATTAGAGCCTCAATTGTATAAGTCTCCAAAGCACCGGCGAAACGCTCATTTGCAGTTTTAACTCCCTGAACCACTGGTACAGCCATCCAATTTTCGGCAAAATTAGCATATACCTTTAGCATTGTTTCAGCCTCTTCAATAGCCTCCTGCTTTGTCGCATGTGCGGTATGCCCCTCTTGCCACAAAAACTCAGCTGTACGCAAGAAAATACGTGTACGCATCTCCCAACGAACTACGTTTGCCCACTGATTAACCAAAATTGGCAAATCGCGATAAGACTGAATCCAACCCTTATATGTATTCCAGATGATAGTCTCAGATGTTGGACGAACAATTAACTCCTCCTCTAACTTTGCACTTGGGTCAACTACAACTCCCTTACCATTTGGATCGTTCATTAATCGATAATGCGTTACCACCGCACACTCCTTTGCAAAACCCTCTACATGATCGGCCTCTTTGCTGAAAAATGATTTTGGAATAAACAATGGAAAATAAGCATTCTGATGCCCTGTCTCTTTAAACATCTGATCTAATGCCGATTGCATCTTCTCCCAAATAGCATAACCGTATGGCTTAATAACCATACAACCACGTACCGCCGAATTCTCAGCTAAATCGGCTTTTACAACCAAATCATTATACCATTGCGAATAGCTCTCTTCCCGAGAGGTTAAAACTTTTGCCATATACTATTTTTTACTCAACTCTTTTAAACATAAAGGAGTGCAAAGGTAATAAAAAAGTTAATTGACACCCTCTTATATAAAGCATGTCACCCAATTAATCAACATTTACGGAAATTTTATAACAAAGATAACCTCTGAATATTAAAAATTCGATCACATTCTTTGGCTATGGTACAATTATTGCACATCTACAAAGCAATTATTGATGAGTTTTTAATGGAAGATAGGAGATCATAGTGATGAAACCAAATGTATATTTACTACTTTTTTTAATCTTAGCGACTACAGCTTGTAGCTCGTTAAACTCTTCTGCAGTCTATTCTGACGACATTTACTTTAATGAAAAAAAATCAACAACCCAAAATAGCGCAGTGAGCAGTTATCCAACAACAACCACTTATCCTCAAAATAACAGCAATACTCAGCCAAATTACACTCAGCCCCAAACGAATCCTGAGACTAGAGACTATTCACAAATTCAAAAAATTTATAGCGAAGAGATGAATGACTCCATCGCCTCAATAACCAATAATGATTATTCTCAAATTACAACAGATGAGTCATACGCTGCAAGAATTGCACGCTTCAACAATACATCAACTTCTGAACCTTATTATTCAGATATCTACAACTACTATCCCGAAGAATCAACAGAAAATGTGACAATTTATGTAAACAATGGATATTATAACCCTTGGTATGACAACTACTATTATGGCACACCCTATATAGGTTCATATTGGGGTAACAGATTTGGCTGGGGCTTCGGCTTTGGATATCCTTATTATGGATACAGTTACCCATATCATGGATACGGCTACTCATATTATGGGTACGGATACCCTGGATTTGGCTGTGGATATTATCCGCCATATTGCGGCGCATATCCACCTATTTATTACCCAACTAGCTCCAACCGCCATTATGGGCCACGGGCAAATGGTGGGTCTAGTTTTGCTAAAACGAATAGTAGTACCTTACAAAATGGCACGTTCCAATCTCGTGCACCTCGAAGTAGTGCCGCAATAAACACCCTTGCACAAACTCAAACTTCAACAACTAAGAGTAGTACAACACCAGCTCAATATTCGCGTCCTATTCGTTCAAGTAGTTATAGCAACTATTCTCGTTCTGCACAATCTCAGATAAAAAGTACAAACACTACAAACTCAACGAATACCGTTCGCTCCTCAAACAGCACGTCACTCCGTAGAAATTACACTCCTACCTACACTCAACCTACGTCTAATGCTAGGCCTCAGTATAATACCAACGGAACTGTTCGACCAACAACAACACCGCAGGTCGTCAATAAATCAACTGAAGGAACATATAACCGACCTACAAAACCGGTTAACGCCACGACAAATGGAACTTCAACAGTAAGACCAACACAAAATAACACTTCAGCTCCGACTAGAAGCAGTACTCCTTCTTACAATAAAAGCAGTGGCTCAGGCGGAAGCACAATATCTGGTGGAGGTAATAGTAACGGGGGCAGTAGAGCTCCTAGAAGATAATTAATACCCTAACACAAACCATAATGAAAACACGTTTATTATTATCACTACTTCTAACGACCGTTACAATTTGGGGACAAGGGGTCGATGAAGCCTATTTTTTCTCTAAAGAGAATAGCTTTGGGACTGCTCGCTCAATTGGAATGGGTGGTTCATTTGGCGCACTGGGAGCCGACATGTCGGCAATTAACATCAACCCTGCAGGTGTAGCTCTATTTAGAGTACCTGAATTTACATTTACGCCATCCGTGCAATTCAACAACTCAAGTTCCGACTACTCGGGAATTAATGCAACCGACAACAAAACGCGTTTCACCGTGAGTCAAATAGGATACGTGGGCGTTAATAGAATTATGCGAGAAGCGGCCACAGGCATCATAAGCACCAATTTTGCAGTGAATTACCAACGTGTAAATGACTTTAACAACTTCACACAGATATTTGGGAAAGGAATACAAAGTTCCCTCTTAGATCAACTTAGATTTGAAGCTGATAACGAAGGCGGTGTTGACAACTTAACCTCATCTGGAAGTGGTTTAGCATACGACACTTTTTTGTTAGATACCCTTAGTAATCAATATGAATATTACAATGTCTTAGAGGATTATGATGCAAATGGAGTATATAGAGTTGCCCCAGATGGAGTAAATCAATGGAATAGTATTGAACAAAGAGGAAATGTATCGGAGTTAGGAGGCTCAGCTGGAATAAACATTAATAACAAAATTTTCTTAGGAGGATCGTTAAATATTGACTTCCTGAGGTTTGAAGAGGCCAATTTCTATAATGAGACAGATCCAAACAACTCAATTCCGTATTTAAGAAGCTACAATTACAACACTTTTTTGGATGTTAATGGCATTGGATTAAACTTAAAGTTTGGACTTATCCTTAAACCCATCGAAGCCATTAGACTGGGGGTATCATACCAAACCCCGACATGGTACTCAATAAATGAGTTTTATGCGGCAGAAATGGATAGTTATGTAGAAGGCCGTGTTGGCACAAATGGTGCTTTTAAACGCGTATCGAGCGAATACGACTACAACTACAATACGCCTCAAAAATTCACAACCTCTTTAGCATTTATTCTAGGTGAGCAAGTTGCAGTTAATATCGACTATAAGTACATCAACTACTCGAGCGCCAAATACAATGGCACAACAACCAATTATTACGATGCCGAGTACATGAACAATATAAACCAAGAGATAAAAGATATTTACAAAGCAACCAACAACCTTAATTTTGGTTTGGAATACAAACCTATTGCAAACATTGCACTCCGAGGGGGATTTATCTACAACGAGAGTGGACTTAAGTATCAAGATTACAATACATTGTCTTACACTGGCGGAATTGGATATCGAGAGAGAAACTATTTTATCGATCTTGCTTACCGATTCCAAACCTATCAACTAGATCATTATATGTATGTACTTGATGCCTCATTGACAGATCCCGCAGGATACAATTTACCAAACGATTATGTTACAACAACATACAATTCAAACCTTGTGGTATTAACCATGGGGGTAAAATTTTAGTAAAGAATAAACAACAACGAGAAACCTCAATGCAAAAGGGAGCACCTAACGAGATGCTCCCTTTTTGTATCTATTTAAATCAATACTACAAAATCATACCTGCAGCAACAGTTTCATTGGTACCTTCATCAACCAAAATAACGCTACCTGTAATTCTATTAACATGATAAGAGTCGCAAAATACTGGTTTAGTAGATCTTATGGTTATACGTGCAATATCATTCATTCCAACCTCAAGGTTCTCACGATTCTCCTCCATGGTGTTGATATTCATCTTGTACTCCACATTCGAGATCATACATTTAGCCTCCGCAGAAGTGTGGCGCAAGATGTACTTTCCTCGCGGAACAAGCTTCTTCTCATTGAACCAACAAATCATCATCGACAAATCTTGTGTAGATTGAGGTCGACTTGATGGTTTAATCAGCATATCACCTCTACTGATATCAATTTCATCTTCAAGGGTAATAGTAACAGACTGAGGAGCATAAGCTTCAGAGAAAGTTTCGCCAAAACTATCAATAGTTTTAACTCGAGAGGTAAAGCCAGATGGCAATGCCGCAACTTCATCTCCTACGCGAATTACGCCACTAGCAATTCGTCCAGCAAATCCTCTATAATCAGGCCACTCCTTAGTTTGAGGACGCACAACATATTGAACTGGGAAACGAAAATCATCGTGATTCACATCACTGCTAATATGAATGTTTTCTAATAAATAAAGTAGTGTCTCACCTTTATACCAGTTCATATGTACCGATGGATCAACCACATTGTCGCCATTCAAGGCACTAATAGGGACAAAGCGAATATCTTTAACCGAAAGCTTTGAAGTAAATGCCTCAATATCCTTACGAATCTCCTCAAAACGCTCTTCACTATAATCCACCAAATCCATCTTGTTAATACAAAAAACCACGTGTGGAATTTGCAATAACGAGGCTATATATGCATGACGAATAGTTTGCTCCAAAACACCATGACGCGCATCAACCAAAATCAAAGCAACATTGGCCGTAGAGGCACCTGTAACCATGTTACGGGTGTATTGAATGTGACCTGGAGTATCGGCAATAATAAACTTACGTTTAGGCGTTGCAAAGTAGCGATAAGCCACATCAATTGTAATGCCCTGCTCACGTTCAGCCCTCAATCCATCGGTTAAAAGAGCCAAATTAACACCCTCATTTCCCATTCTGTCACTAGTGGCTTTAATAGCCTCCATTTGATCTTCAAAGATGGCCTTGCTATCATATAACAAACGACCAATAAGTGTACTCTTACCATCATCTACGCTACCGGCAGTAGTGAAACGTAATAAGTCCATATCTAAATATCCTACAGTATTTTCTGACATTATCTACAATTAAAATCGTTAAAAATAGCCCTCCTTTTTGCGATCTTCCATCGCAGTTTCCGAACGCTTATCATCTGATCGACCACCACGCTCTGTCACACGTGTCGATGCAACCTCCTGGATTATATCTTCGAGTGTATTGGCAGTTGAAAGCGTAACACCCGTACAGGTAATATCTCCAATCGTACGACAGCGAACATCTAACTCCACCAACTTCTCACTCTCTTTAAGTTGCATATAGGGAGCATGAGCCATCCAAACACCATCGCGATTAAAAACCTGACGCTTATGCGTAAAATAGAGAGATGGTAAAGCAATTTTCTCCATATAGATATATTGCCAAACATCCATCTCAGTCCAGTTACTTATAGGAAATACTCTAAAATGTTCGCCCATGTGCTTGCGACCATTAAAGATATTCCAAAGTTCAGGACGTTGATTTTTAGGATCCCACTGCCCAAACTCATCGCGGTGTGAGAAAAAACGCTCTTTGGCACGTGCTTTCTCTTCATCTCTTCGTCCACCACCCATTGCGGCATCACACTTTAGTTCTTCTAAAGCATCAAGCAGCGTTACGGTTTGCAATTTATTTCGTGATGCATTAATCCCCTTCTCCTCCGTACAACGTCCCTGATCTATCGAATCTTGAACATAGCGCACCAAACACTTAGCACCAGTCTCTTCCATCAACCAATCTCTAAAATCAAGAGTCTCTTGAAAGTTATGACCCGTATCGATATGCAACAAAGGGAAAGGCACTTTCGATGGCCAAAAAGCTTTGCGAGCCAAATGAAACATCACTATAGAATCTTTGCCTCCAGAAAAAAGCATTGCTGGGCGTTCAAACTGAGCAGCAACCTCCCTAAGTACATAAATAGACTCTGCTTCAAGTTCTTTTAAATGGCTAATTTGATATTTATTCATCTTAATAATTTAATCCTATCAAAACAATATTATAAAACTAAAAAAATCTCTTAAAAACATCAATATTACTC
>JAGPHP010000137.1 GCA_018055415.1 Breznakibacter sp.
GATAAAATGGTTACTAACTTTCCAAAATCTTTGGCATATTCGATGGGTGAGTATTGATTGTTCTCCATCTTATCGAAAAATTGGAGTGTGAATTTGGTTATCTCCTCCATATCTTTTCCAAAGTTATTTACCTTTCGGTCAATCTCCTCATTTTGTTTGGCAGCCTCTTTGAGTTTTGGGTAGAGCTCCAAATCTTCCTTTTTTAGATGAGCTAAGAGCGCTCTTTTTGCCTCAAGCAGAAGCTGTTTGGATTCGGATTGCGAGGGGCCAATTACTTGTACTCTCTTAAGAATCTCCACCAATGCATGGTGCTCCGATTTTAGATATTGAATTAGTTGGCTCATAGGTTATTTCGTTTGATTAAGAACACACTAAGTTAAAAAATATTTTGATTTAAAAGAGCGCTCTTTCGTAATATCATTTCATCACCATCTATAAAAAAAGATTATTTTTGACCATATTTATAGATTTACAGTATGCAAATTGCAATTATCGATCTGGGAACCAACACTTTTAACTTAATGGTTGCCGAAACACAAGGCACCTCATATTCCATCTTATTAGAAGATAAATACCACGCAAAGCTCGGCAAAGGAGGTATCAATCATGGTTTAATTACCCCAGAAGCCATGGAACGAGGGATGGATGGATTACGTCATCATATTAATACACTTACTCGTTACAAAGTTGAAAAGATTCACTGCTTTGCCACAGCTGCTATTCGTAGTGCTCAAAATGGTAATGATTTTGTTAATCGCGTGAAAAACGAATTAGACCTTGATATTCAGGTGATTGACGGACAAAGGGAAGCAGAGCTTATTTACGATGGAGTAAAGCAGGTTTTTCCGATGAGCGATGAAAATGTACTTATTTTAGATATAGGAGGAGGTAGTAATGAGTTTGTTGTTGCGAATAAAGAGGGTGTTAAATGGAAACATAGTTTCAATTTAGGCGTTTCGCGACTGTTGGATAAGTTTCATCCCAAAGATCCCATTACGCAGGCAGAGATTGCGGTGATAGAGAGTTATCTTAACGAAGAGCTTCAGCTTCTGTTTGATTCGGTTAAAGAGTTTAATGTTAGACGAATGATTGGTTCTTCGGGCTCTTTTGATACGTTGGCGGCGATCATTGCGGCAAAATATCATCCTCATTTTGATGCATTTAAAAGCACCTCGTTTGAGATTGAGATGATGAAGTTTAAAGAGCTACATAACGTTTTAATGAACTCCACAGTGGCACAGCGCTCTTGTATGGAGGGGATGGATATGCAACGTGTTGAGCTTATCATTTTAGGTTCCATTTTTATCAATTTTGTAGTTGATAAGCTTAAGTTAACCCACATTACCCAAGTGGCTTATGCATTAAAAGAGGGTGCAATTTTTCAACTAATTAAAAACTAACACAATGGCTAAAATATTGGTGATCGATGATCAACGTCCTATTCGTAATTCTCTAAAAGATATTCTAGAGTATGAGAATCATGAGGTGTTTTTAGCTGAAAATGGGGCTCAAGGTCTTGAGATTTTTGATAAGGAGTCGCCAGATCTTGTTTTGTGCGACATTAAGATGGAGGGGATGGATGGCATTGAAGTTCTGGCTCAGATAACTTCAAAAAGCACAGATATTCCAGTTGTTATGATTTCGGGGCATGGTGATATTGACACAGCAGTTGAGACAATTAAAAAGGGGGCATACGATTTTATTCAGAAGCCTCTAGATTTAAATAGATTACTTATTACCTTAAAAAATGCGCTTGAAAAGACCGAACTCGTTACTGAGACGAAGGTTTTAAAACGCAAGATATTTAAGAGTTATGAGATGGTTGGCAATTCTGAGCCAATCACTCGTGTAAAAGAGATTATAGAAAAGGTTGCACCCACCGACGCCCGAGTGTTGATTACAGGCAGCAATGGTACAGGTAAAGAATTGGTTGCAAGGAGTTTGCACGAACAAAGCAGTAGAGTAGCTGGTGCATTTGTGGAGGTTAATTGTGCTGCAATCCCATCGGAATTGATTGAATCTGAGCTTTTTGGGCACGAAAAAGGAGCATTCACATCGGCTATAAAACAACGCATTGGTAAGTTTGAGCAAGCCAATGGAGGTACTATCTTCTTAGATGAGATTGGTGACATGAGTTTGGCCGCTCAGGCTAAGGTGCTTAGGGCCTTACAAGAGCGAGTTATCACACGTGTTGGTAGCGATAAAGATATAAAAGTTGACGTACGAGTGTTAGCTGCCACCAACAAGAATCTACAAGAAGAGATTGCAAAAGGTAATTTCAGAGAAGATCTCTACCATCGTTTGTCTGTGATTTTGATTCATGTGCCATCGTTAAATGATAGACGTGATGATATTCCTACTCTTACCGATCATTTTTTGCAACTGCTTTGTGATGAGCTTAATATGCCATTAAAAACCATTGACCCAAAAGCAATAGAAGCTCTTCAAGAGATTAATTGGACTGGTAACATTCGTGAATTTAGAAATGTTATTGAGCGTTTAATTATTCTATGTAGTAACCATATCACTGCCGAAGATGTTCAACTTTACGCAAAATCGTTAAGTTAATGTGTAACTCGAGAGTTGAGCATGACTTTTTAGGTGAGCGAGCTGTTCCTATTGAAGCTCTGTATGGCATTCACTCTGTTAGAGCGCTTGAGAATTTCCCTTATCATCGTCCGTTTCATAAAGAGTGGTATATGGCTGTTGGAGTTGTGAAACAAGCTGTATATGAGACTTATCGAGATTATAAAAATGGGGTTGCAGATAAGCTTGGGGCGCTTCCCTCACAATTTAATTGGCTTGATAATGAAAAGATCAATGCCTTGGAGGTAGCTGCTCAAAAAGTGGTCAAAGGAGATTATTTCGACCATTTTATTGTCTCTTCTCATCAAGGAGGAGCTGGCACAAGCATTAATATGAATGTGAATGAAATTATTACCAACTTGGCTCTTAAAGAGTTAGGCTATTCAAGTGGAGAGTATTCTCATTTAGATCCACTCGAAGGTGCTAATATTTTTCAATCCACCAACGATGTTATTCCAACCGCTCTGCGGATTGCCATATTACGGCTTTTGAAAGATTTGGAGATGAGTATTAACACACATCGTCAATTGATAGAAGAAGTTGAAGGAGGTTGCCGAAATGTTTTGCGCCAAGGCTATACTCAAATGCAGGCTGCCGTACCAACAAGTTACGATAAGCTTTTTAGTGGCTATAGTAGTGCCCTTTCGCGAGATTGGTGGCGAGTTTCAAAATCATTTGAGCGTATTAAGGAGGTGAATTTGGGAGGTGGTGCTGCTGGCACAGGTCTCTCATTGCCCCGATTTTACATTATGAAAGTGGTTAAGAAGTTACAACATCTAACAAATCTACCCATTGCCCGATGTGAAAATTTAAGTGATGCAACTGCAAATCTTGATTCGTTTGTTGAGATTCATGCCATTTTAAAGGCTCACGCTGTGAATTTGGAGAAGATGAGTTCCGATTTACGACTCATGGGATCTGATCTGTTTTTAAATCGTGAAGTTTATCTTCCTCAAAAACAGATAGGTAGCTCAATTATGCCCACTAAGGTAAATCCCGTTATAGTGGAGTACGTGGTTCAAGGGGCACATCGCATCTATTCCAATGATGATCTTGTTACACGTTTATCTGCCCAAGGTTGTCTCGATTTAAATGCTTATTTACCAGCTATAGGAGATTCAATTTTAGATTCGATTAAGATGTTAATATCAATGAATAAAACATTGACGGATAATCTGTGGAGTGGCTTTCGAATTGAAACTGGTAATTCATTAGAACGGCTCTATTATAGTCCTACTATCACAACAGCATTAATATCTAAAATAGGATACCATAAAGCTGCCGAACTTGGTCATTTGATGAACCAAGAGAAGATCTCGGTCATTGAAGCCAATAGTCGTTTTGGATATTTAAGCGATTCGGAAATCACTGAACTGTTAACTCCAAATCAACTTCTACAATTAGGTTTTGTGTTGGGATAGGAAATTTATGAGATCCATCGTTACAATCTTGACTTAAGTATATTTTTTAGAAGCGGGAAAAGGAATATTCAAAGTTTAAATTACCACCCATTTCCTGTGTGAATACAATTTGTACTTACAATTTTTGAAAGAAAGATTGTTGTAACACTTTTTAACCCGTTTTTTCTTAAACAAACGGAAAAATATCGCAGCAAAAATCTGATAACAATGAAGATATCAGTATATTTGCACGCCCGATTCTCTCTTATTGTAAAGTGAATTTTCGACAAATTGAACTCTGTACGACACGAATAGGTGTTCGTTAATCAAAAGGGTTTAATGAACACACTTAAAGGGAATAAGATTGGTTAATTGCTATTTACGTAGTAATTCTGTACAATTTATTGAGGCATTGTAAGAAGCAAACAATTAACACACAATAACTTATGGCTTTAAGAATTATAACAGCAGAAGAGGCTGCACGCTATGTTAAGCACAACGACAACATAGGGTTCAGTGGTTTTACCGCAGCAGGTAGTCCAAAATCGGTATCAAAAGCACTTGCCGCTATTGCAAAAGCAGAACACGATGCAGGTAGAGAGTTTGAAGTGGGTATTTTTACTGGAGCTTCAACAGGAGATTCACTTGATGGAGAGTTAGCACGTGCTAATGCCATTAAATTCAGAACACCATATCAATCAAATAAAGATATGCGTGCTGCGCTAAATGCCGATAATGCTCAATATTTCGACTACCATTTATCGCAACTTGCTCAAGATTTGCGTTATGGATTTTTAGGCAAAGTTAATGTAGCGATCATCGAAGCGGCCGACGTAACCGAAGATGGTGAAATCACACTGACTTCAGGCGTTGGTATCTCTCCAACTGTTTGTCAGTTAGCCGATATCATCATTATCGAGAGAAATAAAAAACAACCAAAAGGGCTAAGAGGCTTACATGATATTTATCTACCTCTAGATCCTCCAAATCGTAGAGAGATTCCAATCTATAAACCAAGCGATCGTATTGGTTCTCCAGTAGTCAAGGTAAATCCATCTAAAATTGTGGGTATTGTTGAAACAGATCTTCCTGATGAGGTAGGTGGTTTTACTCCATTAGATGAGACAACTTTAAAGTTAGGTGAAAATGTGGCTAACTTCTTAGCTGCTGAGCTTAAAGCAGGACGCATTCCAGCCTCTTTCCTTCCAATTCAATCGGGCGTAGGAAACATAGCGAATGCCGTTCTTTTTGGATTAGGAGCTCATCCTGGAATTCCATCATTTGAGATGTACACCGAGGTAATTCAAGATGCGGTTATCGATTTGATGAAAAAGGATCAGTGTAAATTTGCGAGTGGATGTTCGTTAACTTTGAGTCAACCTGTATTGAAAGAGGTTTATGATAACTTAGAGTTCTTTAAAAGTCGTTTAGTCCTTCGCAACCAAGAGATTACCAATAATCCTGAGGTAGTGCGTCGTTTAGGACTTATCACCATCAACACGGCTCTTGAAGCAGATATCTTTGGTAACATCAACTCAACACACGTTGTTGGTACTAAAATGATGAATGGTATTGGTGGATCGGGCGATTTCACGCGTAACGCCTATATGTCAATCTTTGTAACTCCTTCTAATGCTAAAGGTGGTGCCATTAGTTCTTTTGTTCCAATGGTTGCTCACATGGATCATAGCGAGCACTCTGTGAAAATCATCATTACCGAAAAAGGAGTGGCTGATTTACGTGGTAAATCACCAATCCAGAGAGCGCATGAAATAATCAACAATTGCGTTCATGAAGATTATCAGCAATCGCTACGCGACTATTTGAATTTAGGTCAAAAAGGTCATACTCCGCAAAACTTAAATGCATGTATGGCATTTCACACTAAGTTCATGGAAACCGGTGATATGAGAAATGTAAACTGGGCAGACTACGTTTAAATATCTCTTAATGAATATATTAAAAGAGACTTTCTATTTTAGAGAGTCTCTTTTTTATTGTACATAAGTAGGTCGATTGTATGACTGGATTCTGAGAACGCTTCAGTTCTAAAGGCTAACATTTAGGGTTAAGATAGGTCTTTTTTTCGGTTGCCACTAAAACTAAAGTCGGAACAATGTGAATTCAAGAGTTGTTATCTATTAAATAGACTCTTTAAAGAGTTGCCAATTCTAATTTATACACTAGTTTTGCAATTTAATAAGCACTATTCCATGATTAAACGAATTGTTTTTCTTCTAAAATATACCCTCTTCTGGGTTCTTTTATTTGCTTTTGCAAGAGTTCTTTTTGAGAGCTATAACATCACCAAAACAGTGCAATTGCCTATAA
>JAGPHP010000138.1 GCA_018055415.1 Breznakibacter sp.
TTTTTGATTACCTTAACCTTTTGTCCATTTACAAATCCCATTTCTGTGATTCGTTTGCGGAACGCTCCATGACCAATAACTTTTGTAATTATACCCTCTTGACCTGTTTTTAAATCAGAAAGATTGGTTGTTTTAATCTCCATTTTAATCGCTGTTATATTGAGGGTTAAAAATTAAGTCCAAATCGAAGAATACCAACCGTGGCATTATTGAGTGCAACTCCCGTGCCCATTGGATTAATGATATATTGAACGTCGGGTTGGATAGAAATGTTTTCGGTAAGCTCCATTTTATATGTTAGTTCAAAAGAAGTTTCATGTATATATTCTGGTGTTTTTAATCCTGCATGTGCCATTGCAATTCCAAGAGTAGAGTTGATATTTTTTATTTTAATATTTGAGATATTTAAACCCAAACCTAGGTAATAGTTATTTAAGTTCTCTTTGGCTGGGCCATAACTTGCTTGAATAAACATTGCATATTTTTGCCCGCTTTGGGAGGTGTAAAGATATTGATCTGCAACGAGGTAGAAGCCATATTTGCGGATAAATTTTGTAGTGTCGGTTAGATGATTGTGTGTATATGCTCCAAATCGGAAACTACCTTCCTTATCTTTTAAAAGATTCAATTTTGTAGAGAATTCGGTAAAGGTGAGATAACCATCTTTGTTGCCCAAACGCCATTTGAGATTATAGGGGTTAACGTCGGCTTCGTCTGGAGAACCGTCAAAAACAGCAATTTTAAGAGCATTTCGTTCAGAAAAGTTGTAATGCAGTTGAAGGCCAAATGCTGTGAGTGGAAATATTGGAGCGTGAATGTTCTCCGAAATGGTAGAGGGTGTGCCAAAAGAGCTGTTTATGTAGAGTGAGCTGTTTTCACTTGTAATAAACTCGGCGTTAACATCTTGCAGTCCGATAACGGTGGTTAATTTGCCAAAAGTTTGTTTGTACCATAACTCGTGCATGTAGGTGATATTGCCCGCTTCAATGTTGACAGCCCCTTGAAAATCGCCAATGAAAGATTCTGATGGAGTGGCTCCATGGGTGCAAGCGCCGTTAATCATAAGTTCTCCGCCTCCCCACCAATTTGCTCTATCAGTACTGAAATTAACCATCATATTTGCTAACCCAAGATATCCATTGTTTTGAGATATCCCTCCATGAAAATTTCTAACGGCATCGCCTGTGTATGAGGCTGAATAGTTGAATGGTGTTAGGGATGTGTTACTTGGTTCTTGCCCAACAACGATGATGGATAGACACAAAATGCTGATTAGTAAAACGAGTTTAATGCGACTCATGTTGTTTAATAATAGTTCACAACAAAGATAAATGGCCAAATGTTGGAGCACAATCCCCAATAATGGTGATTTTTGAACTATTAAGTTAATTAAAATTCGTGGAAGTTTGATTGCTTTGTGTTTACAAAAAAAGATCCACTAACTGTAGGAATTTGTGATTCGTACAATTAGCGGATCTTCAAATATTGGCATTTGTAATTATTCGGCGTAGCTATAAATCATTACGCGATTATCGAAAAAAGTAGGAACTAGCAGAATCTTCTTCTCAATGATGAAATCGAGATCCGCGGCATTAATCTTTTTGTCAACTGTACTGAGTAATAACTCTTTTGGCGTGTTAGGAGAGACCTTGCTGATGTTGCCCGTCCAATCAGAAACGATAAATGCGCCATTACCAATTGCTTCCAGACCATCAATTCCACCACTCTCTTTGATGAATTCGGTCATCTCTTTAGAGTCTAAATTAATGGCGTAAATGGTGTTGGAATTTCCCGCTAGTAGCGAGTTGTCAAGAATAAAGAGTCCGTTAAGGTAGTTGAATTTATCAGAATAGAACCACTTTTCTAGCTTCGAGTTTGATAGCAGATAGATGTCGCTAGTTGTCATATCTGATATAAAAACTCGGCCGGTTGCATCAATGGCTATATCGTTCAGAAACTTAGCGTCGTTAGCCACGTATCGGTTTACAATCTCTCCTTTTTCGACATCTATTTCAATTACCTGATTGATATCTGTAACAAATAGATGGTTATTGTAAATTCCCATACCTTTAGGAGCATCAAGGCCTTTAATCCACTCTCTTTTAATGATTTCTCCTTTTAGGTTGATGATGGATATGAACCCATTTCCATCTTTTGCTATAGGATCGCCATTAACATTGCTTACATAGATTACGTCTCTTGTTGCCTCGTACAGTACCGATTCGGGAGTAGCAAGCAGAGTGTCGGTTTCTGCAACTTTGGTTAATCCTTTAGTGGTATTATCAACAGTAGAATTCTCCTTGCTTTGGGTTTTAGCATTGCTGCAATAGGTAAACAATAGCATGGATAATAGAGATGCTGTGATGATTTTGTAAATCAGCTTTGCGTTCATGTGATACATTGATTAAGAGAGATTTAGAAATTATTTTTTCTTAGAGGCAAGTTTGTTGAGATATTCAAAGTGTTTCTCTTTTAAGGTCTCGGTAGGTCTTAGAGTTAGTAAATCAACAGTAAATTTGCTCCTGTCGGCTTTTGATGCGTAAGGCATCATGGCTTTACTTGGACGGGTTGAAATTGAGAATGTAACGCCACCCAAACTCATAGCTTCTAAGATATTGCCATTTTCGGTATTCACAACAAAATAGCAAGTTCCCATAGTTAGAGGTGTGAAAGCTGAGGTGATATATGCATAACCAGGCGTTTTGTTAGAGATGATTTCGTTGTATTTGCTGTTGTCTGTGATGTACTCGATATCTAATTTATAAACCTTTTTAATATCCTCTAGCGTAAGTTTAGGATTAAGCAGTTTATCGGTAATAATTAGTTTTTTGCCTTTCAATTGTGCAGCTCTATTGTCGTTTATATCATCAAGTTCAATAGACTCTTCGCCTTTAGAGGCTCTTTGCAAGTTGTCGTTGATCTGTTGGATAAGAAATGTGAAATCTGGGTCGGAAAGGATGTCATACGTGAACGAGATCATTAGTTGCTCTTTTTTTAGGTCAGGCAATATAAGCGAGAAAGTGTAGGTGTCCACATCTTTAAAACTTCTATTTACTTGGAAAGATCTCTCCATGTTCTGATTTCTTAGTATCACATATTTTGTTGATTTTGAATCCAATAGCTGCTCTACTTCACTTGTTGTTTTTGTGATAATATCTTTTGAACCAATAAACTCTTTTTGAAAGAGTTCTAATAGACGCTCGTTGAAGAAGTTGTTGTAATCATTCTCGAATTTGAGCTGATCTGGGTTTTTCTTTTTAAGTTTTTCGGCGGTGTCCTCGTCAACTTCTCTTTTTTCGATGATGAGTGTTCTGCTAATGATTTTCTTCGCATTTTCGGTTTTTGGGTAGGGTGTGTAGATGAATTTTGAAACTGCCGAAGCAAATTGTGTCAAAGCAAATGATAAGTGTTGCTAAAATTGTTTTTTTCATAATTAATTAAATGTTAAGTTTTTGATGATGGATATTTATTAAATAAAAAATAGAATTATAGTTAATACTGCTCCTCCAAGAGCTAGGTAGATTCCTCTTTTAAAGAGTCTTGAATTTGGTTTGAACATCCAAAACGATGAGATGGCTAAAAATAGAAGGATGATACCATACGTGGCGGTGAACCAATGTACATTGCTATTCCCACTCGCCATGTGTAGCTCTCTGAATTTATTAATTGGAAAGATGAGGTCGTATTTGATGTAGGTGGCTTTCCCTGATGTACTGTGGTAGTTTCCGTTTCGAAAGAAGATTGTATCGCCCTCCGTTTTGGTTACTTTAAAGTTTCGTAGATGAAGTTCTTCTCCAATTTTATCGGCAGTTAAGTTTGGAGCCAATTGAATTTCAATGGTTTTAGGGAATACCAATAGATCTAAGTTTCTATAGATGAGTGCAATGCCGCTTAGAGCATAAACGATGGTTAACCCAATGGCGATAAATCCTAAATCGCGATGTAGAATGCGCATGTATTGGCTAAATGATTTGCGTTTTTTTTGCTCCATAGAAGTATTGCGTTGTCTGATATCCCATTAGGTTTGTTCTGTTAAACGCTTTGGGAATTATTGAATATAAAGGTATTGTTTTTTGTGAAGTTATCATTGGATGAAATGCGGAGTTTCCATTAAATAACTAAAATTTTTAAACATCAGCCTTTATTCTTCAATATTCTTATGGCTTCTTAACCCAAATGTTGTATCCAATAATTATGATTTCGCAAAAATGAATCTTAATTATTAGATCAACGCATGCTGTTTGGAACTCTTATTTTACTTTTTTGTCTCTACAACGGGTTGAAATACATCCGATAATTAACTTTAATTATAAAATTTCACATTTTTTTGCGTTGCTGTAACACTCAGATTTATAGCCTGATAACATCTCCTGTATATCATTTGTTTACCATCCATTTTTTCTTGTAGTGCATTAGTATATATCTACTTTTTTGCTGCTCCCTTTTTGGTCGCTAATCTTGCTGTCGAAACAATTATGGGCGAGGTTCAAGTCATGTCGAGCTCAATTAATCTTTACTAATGTTTATGTATTTATGAAGAAAGTTTGTGAGTTATTAATTCTCTTTCTGTTTGTAGGATGGGGGAGCGTTCTTGCACAATCGAGGGTTGTCAAGGGCACGGTGATGGACGAAAAAGGTGAGACGTTAATTGGTGTACCTGTCTTTATTAAAGGCACATCGCAAGGAACGGTAACGAATATTGATGGTCGTTATGTTCTCCCTAATTTGTCAGAGAAAGATACTTTGGTTATCTCTTACATTGGATTTGCTCGTCATGAGCAGCCAGTTGGTGCAAATGAGCAAATTGATGTGGTTTTAAAATCGGATTTAGCTGAGCTCGAAGAGGTTCAAGTAGTTGCCTTTCAAAAGCAGAAAAAGGAGAGTGTAATTGGTTCTATCACAACCATTAAACCTGCTGATTTGAAACAACCTAATACAAACTTAACCAACTCTTTAGCTGGTCGAATTGCGGGTGTTGTATCTTATCAGCGTTCTGGGGAACCAGGTGCCGATAATGCAGAGTTTTTTATTCGTGGTGTCACCTCTTTCGGCTACAAAAATAGTCCTCTTATTTTGTTAGATGGATTTGAGATCTCCTCATCCGATTTAGCACGCGTGGAGCCCGACAACGTGGCAAGTTTTTCTATCATGAAGGATGCTACTGCAACATCGCTTTATGGATCGAGAGGTGCTAATGGTGTGATTATGGTTACCACTAAGCAGGGTAAGCGAGGAAAAGCTGTGATTGAGGCTCGAATTGAAACAGCCTTAGCTGCTCCAACCATGACCAATAAGTTTTTGGGCGGTGTTGATTACATGAATTTGTATAACCAAGCAACTCGTACGCGTGACCCGAATGCCATTTTACTCTATTCAAAAGATAAAATCGAAAATACACGTAACGGTGTTAATCAGTATGTCTTTCCTAACGTGGACTGGTACAACGAGCTCTTTAAAGATTATACCATGAACACCAAGGCTAATGTGAATGTGAATGGTGGCGGTGAAATTGCAAGATATTATCTTTCAGTTGCTTATACTAATGAAACGGGTTTGCTTAATGTTGATAATATGAACAACTTTAATAATAATATTGATATCGACAGATATAATATTAGAGCAAACGTGGATGTTGACTTAACTAAAACTACAGTTGCTTCGGTTAAGCTTTACTCGCTTTTTGATCGTTACAATGGCCCAGCGGATAGTGCATCTAACATCTTTAAAGAGGTTATGAATGCTAACCCTGTAAACTTTCCAAAGTTTTTTCCAAAAACAGAGGAGACGGCTTACCTTAACCATACTCTATTTGGAAACAAGGGTAATGGTAATTATGCCAATCCTTATGCAGACATGGTTAAAGGGTATAAAGATGAGTTTACTTCTACGATCCTTTCTCAGTTTCAGATTGAACAAGATTTCAGTTTTATAACCGAGGGTTTATCGGCACGTGGTATGGCTTCAATCAAAACCTATAGTAGTTATGGTAGTAATCGTAGTTTTGATCCATTCTATTATGCTGTTCAGAGTTATGATCCTACTGCAAATACTTACGATCTGTATCAAGTTAAAGAGGGTACCGAGTATTTGAAAGCACCAGTAACACACACAAACGCAAACAGCCGTGCCTATTTTGAAGTGGCTGGAATGTACAATCGCAGTTTTGAAAAACATGCCGTTGGAGCACTTTTGGTTTTTACCCAAGAGGAGCGCTTGAATACGGTTCAGGGAAATGATGTATATGCTTCATTACCAGCGCGGAATATGGGTTTGGCTGGACGTATGACGTACGCTTTTGAG
>JAGPHP010000139.1 GCA_018055415.1 Breznakibacter sp.
CCACAGTCACCGTCATGGTCGATGCCACAAAAGCCGAATTTTGAATATATAAATTTTCATTCTTCAAGTTATAATGAATCATATCGCCAGGAGAGGCCGTCGCAATTTTTATCTCAGCCGCACCACCTTGAGCTGTAAACTCATTGATAAAGAGCGACTCGCCCGTTAAAAAACGAGAGATGCCTCCTTTAAACTTTGTCTTCATCTTTACATTGGTATCCATCGATGCCATGGATGAGGCCTCCACTTTTAAGGTCTCGTTGGCTGGAATTTGAACCGTTAACAAACTATAGTCTGGACGACCCTCTATATTAAATTTAAAATTTGTAGTCATAATCAATTATTTACGAGGTTTTAGTTTTGGAGTTAACATTTGACCAAAGGCCCTTTCGTTGTGCGATTGACACCAAACGGTACCATTGCCCGAGAATTTGCATACAAACCCTTCGCCACCCAAAAACGATGAAATCCAGCTACCTCCGGCTTTCGAAATTGAGAAATTTAACGAGTCGTCGAATGCCACAATGTGCCCCGTATCAACAATAAATTCGCCATTCACCTTTACCGGATAGATAACTCCAAAAGAGTTTAGAACAAGCTTTCCTTTTCCAGAGGCAACAAGCCAAAACATACTCTCGCCCGAAAAAAGCGACTTAAATCCCTGCCAGTTAAAGGCAATATCCACACTCTTTTCTGAAGCCACAAAAGCACCAGCCTGCACAATCAAACGGCCGCCATCTAAATTGTGGGTCATCATATCGCCAATAAGAGTTGGCGCCAACCACACCTCGCCACCTTTAGAGCTAGCGGTATAATGGTTCATAAAAAAACTCTCGCCCGAAAGCATACGTTTTACGGCACTTAACACATTTCCTTGCTCCTTTTTGTGCGTAGTAGTAACCATTTGCATGTCGCCACTCATAGCCACCATGCTACCCCCCTCTGCCGTAATTTGCTCGCCAGCCTCTAATGTAACCTTGGCAATGGAGCTTCCAGGTCGTAATTGTATATCGATATTCATATAAAAGTCTATTTAAAATTGTGTTGCACTACCGATTAATAAAGAAATCTATTGATCCATCCTACAAAACCGCCAATATGACGCGATTGCATAACAATATTTCCCGATCCTTTAATACGAGTTACCAGCCCCTCGCCACTTGTGACACTCGAAATAAGACCGCCAGCCATTTGAATACTTAACTCCATGTGAGGTTCATATCCAACCAAATGACCCGAATCAACAATATACTCCCCTTCAATCCTCTTCTCGATAAGCGTTCCGTGAGCACCATATACAACCGTACCGTTACCCGACACAATAAGTTTAAACAACCCTTCGCGCGCAATAAACGACGCTATACCGGCCCATTTCAAACCCAACTTAACTCCTGGCGAAGAGCAGATGTAAGCTCCCGGCTGCAAACAAAAGCTATTACCGGCTAACTCCATTTGCTTCATATCGCCTGGCGTTACCTGTGTTAATGTAACACGTTTAGTCGTGTTGCTTTTGTTGATAAAATGGTTTACAAAAAGCGACTCGCCTCCTAAATATTTTTTAATGAGTCCCGAGAAAAAACCCCCATTAAACTTTGCTTCCATATCCAGATTTGAATCCATACTCGTCATTGCTCCCGACTCGGCAACAATGGTTTCGCCCGGCTCTAAATCTACATGCATAAATGTAAAAGAAGGCTTCCCTTCAAATGTGATTTTCATGTTTCTAACTTGTTAAAGGATGAATATTATGCTATAAAATAGATCAATAACTAAAAACTACCACTCTCCTCCACCGTATCAGAGGTTAATTGCGCTTTAAATTTATTAAAATCGACACTATAAACCGATTGTATATCTTTTCCAACAATCTGTTTTTCGATATTTTTCACTCTATCTATCGTAGCTGGATGGGTACTTAAAATAGAGAAATAGGGAGATGAACTAACGGCACCCTCCATCTTGCTTAACTTTTCAAAAAAGGACTTCATTCCCTGTGGATTTATCTTGGCCTTTTCGAGATAAACAAGCGCTCCATTGTCGGCCTCAAACTCAAACTGACGACTATACATGAGCGACTCCAAATTGGCCCCAAGTGCAGTTGCCTGCGTTAACAAACCCGAATAATCGCCAAAGAAAGAGCTAATTATATAAAATACGCCCACATTACTAATGATTCCTCGTAAATGGTGACGAGCAGTGACATGACGCATCTCATGCGCCACAACACCCAACACCTCATCCCAGCCATCGGCCTTGGCAATGAGACCACTATTAATTACCACTTTTCCGCCCGGCAACGCAAACGCATTAACTGTGGTGTCGGAGATTATATAAAATGAGAAATGGAAAGAGGTATCTTCCTCTGCCTCCAGCAACGGCTTCACTACTTGATTAAGTTGTGCATTAAGCGCCGAATCAGTCTCAATCTCATACCCTTTACTCACTGCCCAAAAGAGCTTATCGCCCATCTTTTGTTCGTAACTAGCTGGAAACTTAGTAGCGATATAATTTACTATTTCACCTCTAAAGATAAAAAAGAGAGCGATTGGCGATAACAGTATCAACACTGCCAAAGCTATCATCAAACGACCATTAAAATAGTGTTTTTTTGCGCTCTTCACCTGCGATGAAACACTCTCCGAAGCAACCAAATTTGGATCCTTCAACACCTTCTTTTCATAGGTATAGATGGTTAATTCGGGATGGTTCACGTGCGTAAAAAAGATATTTTGATTAGATGCCCCACCCGGCGCAATCTTAACCATCGCAAGCGACCACTCAATGGTTGAGTTATCGTATCTAAAAATAATTCTATTAAATCCCACCTCCAACTCTCCGGCCTTTCTACCCGACTCAAATTGTGGCGACAGCAATGTTGCACTATATTTCATTCAGTAAATGATTTTGGTTGGTTAAAAATAGACAAAAACCTGGTTGCTTCAAAAAAAATAATAAAATGTGATATACTAGAATTTAATTACCGATACCGAATACATTCTTCTAACTCTACTAATTGAAAACACATGGCTTCCATGCTGAACGAGGCATACGACTAGCCAATTTGGATCTACACTCTCCATTAATACCATGACTCTACAATTAATTTTGGTTCAATCTGATGGTTCGATAGGGATGCTATTACCTTAGACCATGGACTCATATCCTCGGCTATTGGACAGATGTTTCGATGGAACAATGGGTGGTGAGTTTTAGAACTCTCATATCTATCTCACGTTAAAGTAAACTCACAGATAAGTCACACATATTACACAGTTAAGTCACAGTTGAGTCACCAAGAGTCACCATTCGCCTAAAAAATAGGACAAAGGCGGCTTTTGGTGACTTATGTGTGACTTATGTGTGACTTAAGTGTGACTTAAGTGTGACTTAAGTATGGCATTTATGCATTTGTGGTATTATGCATCTACAATATTCTAAGCCCAAAGGTAAGAGTTAAAATATGGAGTTAGAATTAACAAGAGATCGATGTAAGAGAAATTAATAGCTAGCGAGTACATCAAGTGGTTTAAAACGTTAAATATCAAAACTATAGCCATTAATCAAACACAATCCTTGGGATCGACTCATTTTCGACAAAACAGATATTGTTTCACAAAAACATAAACCGCGTTTCACCCATTTAAACTAGTTCTAAAAGAAGTTCTTTATCTTCAATAAATTCAGTATAAACAGATTATGATGCCCTCAACATCCGCTTAAGCGTATCAATCATAGAGGTTTTAAAGCTCTCATCTTGGGCGATTAAGCGATAAAGATCGAGTTCGTTTTTACGCTGTTTACTCATTACCTCATCAAATATTTTGAGGAAGGCAATATCTCTAGTTTGAAAATCTTGATTCTCGGCATATTTATCTTTAAAATCGTTGTGCTCCTTCATTTTTTGAGCCAGATTAATAAACTTTGCTCTTTGCTCGTCGGGAGTGGCTTCCCAACCCTGAAACCAGCGCTCATTGAAGCTTTTAATAATCAAGTCAAGTTCGTCTTTATCTGAGTCGCCCCCATGGGCAGCCCTAGGATTTGGATTCTGTGGATCCACCACTGTTTCATTGGCATCCAGAACAATAGAAGTATTCAACTTAACACGTTCTAAACCATAGGTTGAAAGGTCAACGGAGTTTAAGAGGCCATCTAAGGCATCCCTTTCAGGATCTACAATGATCAGTTTCGGAATCAAAAATTTTAAAAACCAAAAGAGTTTTTCCCAAGCCACCACTTCGTAAGGCATGATGGAGGCCATTTGACCATAAATCTTTACAAAATGTTTGGCTTTAATCTTGTAATCGGCTTTTGCCTTATCATCTAATTCTAACGTTAAATTAAAACGTTCAGCAGCTATATCAACAATAGGACTAAGCTCTTGAGCATTAGCACCTTTAAAGTATTTTTCTACAAAACTCTCTACTTCACTATTTTCATACACACCCACATTGTCGAGGTTCGCTTTTAGTTCGTGAAGTACATTGATATCGGTAGCTTCGCTTAATGAAGTAGCTGTGTAAAACGGGTCGAAAGATTTTTTTATTTCTTCAGTTGAGTTATAGAAATCAAGAATAAACAGATCTTCGGTTTTCTTACCAAGTTTATCTGCCGAGCGGTTTAAGCGTGAAAGTGCTTGAACTGCAATTACATTTTGCAATTTTTTATCGACATACATAGCCGAAAGTTTTGGCTGATCGTAACCTGTTAAATACTTATTAGCCACAACTAAAATTCGGTACTCATCCATATTCACATAACGAGCAATCTTGTCGCTTATATAACCCGAATCATTCGGTTTCTCAGTATCTAAATTGGCCGGAAAGTCGTTGATAGAATCTTCGGTATATTCAATGCCTTTTATCTTCTTCACCCCCGAAAAGGCAATAGCTATTTTAAAGGGATTACCTCTCTCCTCAAGCAACTCTTTAAGTGCAAAGTAGTAATTAATGGCCGACTCGATACTTTGTGCCGCCACTATGGCCTTTGCCTTGCCTTTTAGCTTTTTGGGACTAACCAACTTGGTAACAAAATGGTCGAGCATGATGTCGGCTTTGGTGGCAATGGTAAGTTTGTTTTGCTCGACGTGCGTTCTTAATTTCTTTTGAGCCTTTACGGTATCAAATAGAGGATTATCTTGAATCGACTTCTCAATTTCGTAATAACTCTTATAGGTGGTGTAATTGGCTAGCACATCTAATATAAAACCCTCTTCAATGGCTTGTTTCATGGAGTAGAGATGGAATGGTTTGAATGTTCCATCGGCTTGTTTTACGCCAAATCGTTCGAGCGTACTGTTTTTTGGCGTGGCTGTAAAGGCAAAATAGGAGGCATTGCCCCGCATTTTTCGAGAGCGCATTGCTTCAAGTATCTTATCTTGTGGATCTTCTGCCTCCTCTTCATCCAACTCATCGGCCGAATTGCCCATTGCCTGATTCAATTTGCCAGCCGCTGTGCCACCTTGACTACTATGAGCCTCATCAATGATAACCGCAAAACGTTTATCGCTTAAATCGGCAATACCATCGACTATGAATGGGAATTTTTGAATGGTGGTGATGATGATTTTTTTACCACTCTCTAAACTCTCTTTTAGCTCTTTGGATGAGTAGGCAGGTGCTACAATATTTTTGACCTCCGAAAACTCTTTGATATTTTCGCGGAGCTGCTTATCGAGCAATCGACGATCGGTAACGACTATAACCGAATCGAAAAGCGGATTGTTAATGCCTTTGCAATTTGGTGTTGCAGTGCTTTCGGGATAAGCTTCAATCAATTGAAAAGCAGCCCAAGTGATGGAGTTTGATTTGCCCGAGCCTGCCGAGTGCTGAATAAGATAGGTTTGCCCAACCCCTTTTTTGCTGCAATCGGCAACAAGACGGCGAACCACATCGAGTTGATGATAGCGCGGAAAGAAGAGGTTCTTTTTTGCTAATGGATCGGTATCTTTACCATCGAAGCGTACAAAGTGTTGAATGATATTGGCTATACTGCTGCGGGTAAATATCTCCTCCCACAAATAAGAGGTTTTATGACCAAACGGATTTGGCGGATTACCTTTACCAAACAGCGGTTCGCGTTGACCCAGGTTAAATGGCAAAAAGAAGGTGTCGTTGCCATTTAGTTTAGTTGTCATATAGGCTTCGTCGGTATCTACGGCAAAGTGCACAATACAGCGACCAAAGTTTAATAGCGGTTGAGTAGTATCACGTTTGTTTTTATATTGATATTGCCCATGAACCTTGGCATTTTGACCTGTCCAAGCGTTTTTTAACTCCATGGTGGCAAACGGTAAACCATTT
>JAGPHP010000024.1 GCA_018055415.1 Breznakibacter sp.
GCTCTCCAAAATGAGCGATACGACCCCAATGCCATGAGTTTAGCCACGGTGAATAATCTGGGGTATCCATCGTGCCGCATTGTGCTTCTTAAAGAGATTTCGGAGATGGGTTTTACCTTTTTCACCAATTACGAGAGCCGAAAAGGGCAAGAGATGGAAGCAAACAACCGTGTTGCTGCCACTTTTTTTTGGCCAGAGATGGAGCGACAAGTGCGAATAAGAGGATATGTTGAAAAGATATCGGAAGAGCTCTCTGATAGCTATTTTTCCTCAAGACCGATTGATAGCCAGATTAGTGCTATTGTCTCTTCACAAAGTAAAGCCATTGAGGATTTAGCCCCGCTTAGAGAGCACGCCATTAGAATAAAAGAGGAGAATCAGCCAATCAAACGTCCCGAAAATTGGGGTGGATATATTATTTTCCCATCCAAAATTGAGTTTTGGCAAGGAGGCGCCAACAGATTACACACTCGCTTTGAGTATCGACTAGAAGATAACAATTGGAAAATTAAGCAGTTAGCACCATAAAGCTATTTAACCATTGTTTGCGCCATATTGGCAACTTGTTTTGGTTTAATATCCCTCAAACATTGTCTGTCTATCTTGTTTTTACACTTGGTACTACCATCTTTAGTACATGGGCGACAAGGTAGATCTACTTCCAATACTATTGTTTTTACCCCAGAAGGGAATCCGAATGCAGTAGGGCCTATTAAAGCAATGGCAGGTCGCGAGAAGAGGTCTGCCGCATGCAAGAAGCCAGTATCACCACTTATTACAAGCTGAGATAGAGAGACTATACAAAAACTATCGAGTAGAGAGGTTTTCCCAGCTAAATTAAGTACTCTATCGGGAGCGACATCCACAATTTTTTCGCAAAAACTATCGCTTGGACCACCCAGAACTACAAAATTATGGTGAGGCAACAACGCAACCAACTCTTGCCAATACTCAATATCCCAGCGTTTTAAAGGCCATGCGGCAGATGGAACGAGAGTAATCCAAGGATTTGAAGAGTTTGAACGATTTTGCAATAACTTCTCACAACGTGAAACCACATCAGACGTAAATTGATATTGAGGAGCAAATGATTTACTAGTTACTCCCCATCTCTTCAAGGGCACCGCATAACTGTCAAACGATCGATTTGGCTTTGGAAATAGATTAACACGAAACTTGAAGAGTAATATACGTTTCAATCGATCTTTACTTCGAGTCACAACCTTCGTCAACCCCACTAATCGACGCAAGAAAAAGGTAGTTAATATCAGTTTAAGTACTACTGATCGAATATTGTTATGCGCATCATACACATGCGTATATCCCTCTTTTCGGAGCTGAAAGGCCATTTTTATTAATCCTCGAAAACCCTTGCTACGCTCAAACTCCCAAATCTTATCAATACGCGAATCGATACGTAAGAGTCCCGACATATCTTTACGTGTAATCCAATGTATAGAGGCATCAGGAAACTGCTCTCGAAGCGAAGGAATCACAGACATGCATTGGATAATATCTCCAATGGAACTAAAACGGATGATGAGTATTTTTTTCATGCGACGATGTTTTTCTATAATTGCAAGCTGTAAGCTCTGACAAATAATTTAACGTGAATATACAACTCTTTAGCAAAAAAAAAGGCTACCAAAGAGTAGCCTTTTATATAATATTGGTGATTCTTAACCTTTTTCGATAAGAACAACCACTTTATCATTTTTACACTCAACCACCCCATTTTGACAACTAAAATTACGTTCAACCCCATCTTGTCCCACTAAACGAACCTCGCCTTGTGAAAGAATAGAGATGATTGGAGCATGTTGCTGTAAGATAGTAAACGCTCCATTTGCTCCAGGAATCGTCACTAACATAACAGGGGCGCTATAAAGCGTCTTCTCTGGTGTTATTACATCTAGATAGAGTGCCATTATTTTTTAGATTGAGCTATTAACTTCTCGCCTTTTTCAATTGCTTGTTCAATTGTTCCTACAAGGTTAAATGCAGCTTCCGGATATTGATCAACCTCACCATCCAAAATCATATTAAATCCTTTTATTGTATCTTCAATACTTACAAGCTGTCCTTCAAGACCAGTAAACTGAGCTGCTACAAAGAAAGGTTGCGATAAGAAACGCTGTACGCGACGCGCGCGGTGAACAACCAATTTATCCTCCTCTGAGAGCTCTTCCATACCAAGAATGGCAATAATATCAAGCAACTCTTTATAGCGTTGTAATATCTCTTTAACACGTTGCGCAGTACGATAATGCTCCTCCCCAACAATTTCAGGAGTAAGGATACGCGATGTTGAATCAAGTGGATCAACCGCAGGATAGATACCAAGTTCTGAGATTTTACGACTTAATACCGTCGTTGCATCCAAGTGAGAGAATGTTGTTGCAGGAGCAGGGTCAGTTAAGTCATCGGCAGGCACATAAACCGCTTGTACCGAAGTAATTGAACCATTTTTAGTCGATGTAATACGCTCTTGAAGCGCACCCATCTCTGTTGACAAAGTAGGCTGATAACCTACCGCCGATGGCATACGTCCTAAAAGTGCTGATACCTCAGAACCAGCCTGAGTGAAACGGAAAATGTTATCCACAAACAGAAGGATATCTTTACCCTTTCCACCTTCACCACCACCATCTCTAAAACTCTCGGCAATAGTTAAGCCCGAAAGAGCCACACGTGCACGTGCACCAGGAGGCTCGTTCATCTGACCAAACACCATGGTTAAAGGGGATGTTGCAAGTGCTTTCATATCAACCTTACTCAAATCCCAACCACCTTCTTCCATACTCTTTTTGAACTCTTCGCCGTAATTGACGATGCCAGATTCGATCATCTCACGTAAAAGGTCATTACCTTCACGCGTTCTTTCACCAACACCCGCAAATACCGAAAGTCCATCATAGCCTTTGGCAATATTATTTATTAACTCTTGAATCAATACTGTTTTACCCACACCAGCACCACCAAACAGACCAATTTTACCCCCTTTAGCATAAGGCTCAATTAAGTCAATTACCTTAATACCAGTAAAAAGCACTTCGGTTTGAGTGGTTAACTCCTCAAACTTTGGAGCATCACGGTGAATAGGTGACCCACCTGTTTTATCAACTTGAGGCAAACCATCGATTGCTCGACCCACCACGTTCATCAAACGTCCTTTTGAGTTTTCGCCCGATGGCATCATAATAGGAGATCCCAATGCTTGTACATCCATGCCTCGCATTAAGCCATCTGTTGAGTCCATTGAGATACAACGAATGGTATTTTCACCAATATGTTGCTGACACTCAATAGTTACAATCTCACCATTCTCACGCTTAATCTCAAGCGAATCCAGAATATCTGGTAATTCTAAACCACCAAGCTCGAATTCGACATCGACAACTGGACCTACAACTTGAATGATTTTTCCTACTTGCTTGCTCATATAATTTACTTATAGAATATTTTTCAACCTTACAATTATTTAACAATCAGCAAATTACTACTTGTTAAATATCAACTTTATTCTGCTTAAAAAGACGGTATAAGATAGTAACTTTTTTAACTCTAATGCATACGCTTCATTAAATTTGAAGCAAAATTTACCAACTCCTCCTTATACTCCGCGTCCACCGTCAAATCAGATAAACATTTAATTGCTTTAAGATGATACTCGTCCATTTTCTGCTGCGTCAACTCTTTGATATTTAATACGTCATATATTGCTACAACTTTCTCAACTTTCACCTCAGGCGCAATATCTCCATCCAACAGCAAATCTTCAAGCTCCTTTCGTTGAGCACCTTTACTTCTGCTCAAAGCATTTAACAACAAAAATGTCTTCTTGTTCGAGACAATATCACCCCCTACGCGTTTCCCAAACTGATCGGGATTACCATAAACATCTAGCAGATCATCTTGTAATTGGAACAAAATGCCCATATTAATACCAAAATCATATAACAACTGAGCTTCTTTCTCTGGAGCCCCTCCTATCAGGGCACCCATCTTCATACTTGCAGCCAAAAGCACCGCAGTTTTTAACGTGATCATCTTTATATAATCAGATTCACCAACATCTGGATCTGACTCAAAATCCATATCAAACTGCTGACCTTCACAAACTTGCAACGCTGTTTTGTTAAATAGTGCAAGTACTTGTGGCAAAATGGACGGCTCTGTATTTGCTAAATATTGATACGATTTAATCATCATGGCATCACCCGACAAAATAGCCGTATTGGCATCCCATTTCTCATGAACAGTTGGTTTATTGCGCCTGAGGGGTGCATTATCCATAATATCATCATGCAAAAGAGTGAAATTATGGAAGATCTCCACAGCAAAAGCAGCATCCAAAGATTTTCGCCCCTCGTTGGAGTACATCTGACAACAGAACAGAAGCAGTGCAGGACGAATTCGCTTTCCCCCTATTTCAATAACATATTGAATTGGTGCGTAGAGATGGGAGGGTTCAACAATAAAATTAATTTCGTTAAGTTCTTGGTTTACATAAAGTTGTAACTCAGAGATTGATTGCATATTGTTTCCTCTAGTTTTCAAATTATTTAGATTTTTCTCTTACAAACGAGATCTATGTATATAAAACAGCAGCAAACAGATCTGTTATTAAAATTGTAAGGAGAGCAAATTTATTAAAATTGAGCGATTATCATATCTGAATAGTAATTTTTTAGATTAAAATGAGCAAGATCGAAAAAACTGATCAAAAATCTATATAAATTGAACGAGTTCGAATGCGCGTTAAGCTTTAAAAGCTTACTGAAATTTGAAATTTTCCATCGCTCTTATGATTACTTCTGATTTCATCGGCTCCAGCACCAATGCTCTCTCTATCGGAGTAGGTGGTTCGACCAATTTTTGCCGAAATAGTAATCCAACTTGCCACCTTATAACCTCCGCCTAACACAAGCCTAACACCCTTACCTTCATACGATTGCGAATTATACGAATAGAGAAGATCTGGCTCATAAACATAAATTCGGCTACCTTCATCATCTACATCAAAAAGAAGCACACGAAAAAAGAGTGTAAAATGTTTGTTGATCTGTTTAACTTTAAAATCTTGAGCAACAACGACTCCTGTTCCAACAACTACTTCATCGAGTTTGCCGCGGCTAAAATCAACGCGGCTCGCCCACTCTACGCTTTCGGTAACTTGGGATGTTACAAGCAACCTTCCATTGAGGTAAGATTGAGGTATAACACCCCGCGCGCCAACCATCTCCGACGATTCCATCACCATATTCTCGCCCCCTTTTATGAGAATTTCAAAATCTAATTTTGAAAGAAGTGGCAACTGATACTGAACAAGCCAATCATTTCCATAGGTGAGTGCATTGATCTGATAACGAGGCCAATCGAACCTAAAGAGATCTACATATCCCGACAAAATTCCCTTCGAAGCAAGACCCAGTTTGCATCCCAAATAAATCCCACTCTCGCCAGATCCACCACTACTTTCGGAGAAGGTGCGTAGTCGTGGTGCAAAATAATCTTTAGCAATATGTCGAGCCTGAAGAGCAATTTGAACTCGATTGCTAGCCCTAAAAACAGCTCCTCCGGTTAAAGCCAATGCGCTCTTTTCAGAAACGGCAATCTCTCCAAAATATCGTAAACGATTAGTGATTCCACTAAAAGCTAAGAAACTATTTGCACCAGACTGATCTCTCTGAAGATGAGCCAAATAGAGATCATCCTTATTTGCGAACGTCTCTCCAAAGCGATAACCGACACCGCCCAATTCTACTAATCCATTCAAAAAACGATATTGAGCAGAAGCGCCATAAAAAAGTTCAGATATCGCCGATTTACTTGCAATCTCGGAAGTGGTGCGATGCAAACCTGTGGTGTAGAGCGTTTGAATTTCATTGTTTAAAAAAAGAGTATCTATTAATGAGGAAGCATCGATCTCTTTAAAAGAGCCAAAAGTGGTGAAACGAAATTTTCTTTTACCCAAAAGTAGCGCCGCGCCACGGCAGTAGCCACTTTCAACCGTCGAAAGATGTCGTCGGATACCGCTGTAACTACTCTTTATCTTTAGCACTTCGTTACTTTTACCCACCATCATACCCTGACCCATAACCAAGCCTTGTCCAAAGGATACATTATAATCACCTATAACCAGATGACGTAAAACACCCCCATTCTTTAACTGATAAAAGCCTGACAAATGATCAGGCAGATGACTCTTAGAATCAAGATAAGATTCACCAGCATCTTTTTCGGCAATCATTCCTATTTCGCTCACCCTATTATCTTGCAAGCGAAGGCGAATCATGTTATTTAGCTTGTTTCCAACATATCGCGGAGGCTCATTATTTATGGATTTATAACCTTGAGGCGTTTCCATGACAGACGAGAGGCGCGCAATAGAGCTTCCCCTGACATGATATTTTACGGTTGTAATACTCGGAGCAAAAGAGATGAAAGGCACCATACATCTTATGGTCGTAGAGTCAAGCCCATCAACTCGCTGCAGCTGATAGGGCGAAGTAAAATCGCCTTGCATATAGTGTGAATAGAGGATATTTTCAATCTGTTCATCAGTTAAGAAAAAGAGTTGCTCAAGATCTTCGCGACTATTCCCATTAATAGATATCGGATTACTGTACAAATCGGTTAGTAAAGCCGCCATATCTTCATAATTTGCAGCTTCATCATAGCGTTGCGAAAGTGTTTTGAGCACCTCTTGCAAGTCGGCTGATTGGGAAAAAATTGACGAAAAGCAGATTAAAAAAAAGAGTAATATCAACCACCTCATAACCTACTGTATATAATTGATATTGAACAACTACTACCAATTCGATTATCGAAATTATAAGCTACATCAAGTTGCATTTTATTATAAAAGAACCAAAATCCAACCGTTGGTACAACCACTTCGCTTTTACACACTCCAACTCTTACGCCCAATGGTTTTAATAACGTCATCTCGCCGCCAATCTTAAGATTAATGGGATGTTGCAAATCCTTTTCACACTCTGCAAGTAAGGCAAATGTGCGACTCTCTTGCCACCTAGCCCCCATCAAAAAGATAGTCGGGATGGGAATACGATAGTCGTCGATCACCATCTCTGATTGCTCCATATTTTGAACAGAAACGGAGAGCAACAACGCTTTGCTAGCCATAAACTTTGCACCACACAAAGAGAAAATCATATCGGAGTTAGATGTGATGGAGACAAATTTCAAATAATTAAAACTCACCCCAAGCTGTAAACGTCCCCACTCCTGCGCATAACCGGCAACAGCTCTGTTCCAATTAAGATACTCATTCCCAAAACGTTCGCACCCAAAATTAAAACTCCCCAGTTTAGTCCCGAAGCCAAGAGCTACATAACTTGTTGAAAAATCTTTAACCAAATATCTATTTGCATAACACAACATTCCACTCACTTGCCCACTTTGATAAAAAACGGTAGGGGTATAAAAGAGTGTTTGAACACTATTGTGCACCGATTTAACATTTCCTGCTCCCATAACAATTGGAGTTTCGCCAAAAAGAGCACTTTCTGCCAATAGATAGAATAAAATTAGATAGACAACTCGCCTGAAAAGTAGATTCATTAGAAAGATAGAATTTTATAAACATAATGGTAGTATGCACCACAACTTGAAAAAGTCAATATTTCTATCTATTTTTATTCGCATTAAAATTCAAATATCTTTAAATGTCAATAAAAAAGTCTGTAATTATAGTTGCCGGAGGGGCTGGTAAAAGAATGGGATCAGAGACCCCAAAACAGTTTTTGCTTCTGAAAGGGAAACCAATTTTGATGCACACCATTGAGGCATTTTACAACTATTCATCTGATATACAAATTATTGTAGTACTACCTGAAACACAAATTGATGAGTGGAATAGACTTATAGCTAGTTATAATTTTACGATTCGACATCAAATTGCCATTGGCGGCAAGGAGCGATTTGACTCTGTTAAAAATGGACTACAACTGGTTGATAGTGGTAGTTTTACGGCTATACATGATGGAGTTAGACCACTTGTTTCAAACAACACCATTAGTCGTTGTTTTGAGTTAGCTATCAAAGAGGGTTCAGCTATCCCAGTTATAGATGTTTTTGAATCGATACGACAAATAACAACGAATGGAAACAGATCTGTTCCAAGAGGAGAATATAAGCTAGTACAAACTCCACAAATATTTAGTTACAAGATAATTACAGAGAGTTACAACTTGACTTTTAATGAAAATTTCACCGACGATGCAAGTGTTGTAGAGGCCTGTGGTTACCCCATCTACCTAACAGAGGGAAATAGAGAGAATATAAAAGTTACAACACCGATTGATATGGCAATTGGAGAGAGTTTGTTGAGAAAAGATTAACGAATCCACAGACTCGCAACCTAGTATTTTAATTTAAATCAACACATCTAAAATAAAAAGCATCATCACCCACAAATAGTAACTATTAAAATAGATAAACATGGGTCTTATCTTTTGCTCGTGAGTTCGGGCATCAAAAAAAGTAATATATAATGCCCACACCATCATAACCAAAGTGCTAACGATAAGCAAAATAGAGACAATTGGTGATTGAATTAATTTTGAAACTGTAAAGAAAAAAGCCGATACAAAGGATGCCCACAACCAAACCATGTTGATGCGCATGATCTGATCAATCGAAAAGAGTTTGGTTAAACTTGGTAGTCCGGCATCGCTATACTGATCTCCATATTTTATTACTAAAAGCCAAAAATGTGGCATCTGACCAATAAAGAAGAAGAAAGCAAAAAGCAGCAAATTGATATCCCAAAACTCACCACCAGCCGCCATCCAACCAGCAATTGGAGGTATAGCTCCCACCACAGCACCAGGAAAAACAGAAAATGCCGTCACTCGTTTTAAGGGTGTGTAGATAAAATTATACCATACAAGACCCATTATTCCCCAAAAAAGAGCCTCCAGATTTACAAAATAGAGAATTAAACACCCAAGAATAAAAAAAATACCCCCAATAACACCAGCTTCCCCCAACGACAGCAATGCCGAGGGAAGAGGTCTCTTGGAGGTACGTCTCATCAGAGCATCAATCTTATGCTCTTGTATTTGGTTAAGTAGTGAGGCGGCAGACGAGAGTAAGAAAATACCCGCAAAAACGGCCAAACTATAAATATCAAACACCTGTTTTACAACTACATATCCTAAAAAAGCAGTAAATCCTACTGGAAACGATATTGAAAACTTTCCTAATGTCGAAACTATCTGATATCGTTCCTTAAAACTCATTTAGATAATGATTTAAAATATTCCATCAACTGCACCATCTCCTCATCGCTAATTTGTCCAGTATATGGTTGCATTAATCCCGATGGATAACCTTTTACAATCTCTTTATTTGGATTAAAGATCGATTCGCGTATATAATCATCCGTTGCAATCACCTCTTTATCAGCACCGTTTACCACAACAACACGAGACTTACCTGCCATATCTTTAAAAGATGGCCCGACCAATTTATTTCCATCGAGAGTATGACACGCCACACAACCTAACTTACGGGCAACTTTAGCACCCTCAATTAACGTTTTAGATCCCGAATTCTCAACGGCCACCTCCTCGCTTTTTATCCACTGATCGAATTTATCCTGTGGCATTGATACAACCGAACTCTTCATGTAAGAGTGTTGCAAGCCACAATATTCTGCACAAAAAATATCGTAAACACCCTCATGATTAGCAATAAACCACATCATGCTGTTACGTCCCGGATTCATATCGGCCTTTATCATAAACGTTGGAATATAAAAGCTATGAATCACATCCGTAGCAATAAGTTCAAGTTTAACGGCACGTCCTACAGGCACATAAAGGGTATCAGTAACTCTTCCATTAGGATATTCAAAACTAAAACTCCACATACGTCCTGTTGCTTTTATCTCATAAGCATCGTCTGGAGCCTTAGTTTGCGGCAACCACCCAGCCCATCCATAATAAAATAAAAAGAGCACAATGATAGTGGGAATAACCGTCCAAATAACCTCAAGGGTAGTGCTTCCATGAATTTGAGTAGCCACTGGGTTTTTGGATTGTCGATATCGGTAGATAAAGTAGAGCATAACCAGCGTTATTCCAACCAAAAAGAACATCGCAACCGAAAAAATCAGCAAGAAGGCCTTATCTACTCCCTCTACAAAGTTGGAAACTGGTGTTGTAGTTATATCTAAAAGCATACTATCGGTAAATATAATCGAGTAACGTAATTAAAATAACCAAAGCTAATACAGCAATAACGGCAATAACCATGATACGAAGAATGATATCGTCGAACTTTAAATGCATAAAATAATAGAGCACCAAAGCAGATTTTATGGTTGCTAAAACAATTGCTACAGTTACAGTTAAACTATCGAGTTCAATTTGTGTTACTGCAACAGAAATGGCAGTTAAAAGAAGCAATATAGCCAAAATTATCCCATAAGTTTTATACGGTACTGCGTGATGTGCTTCATGTGTGTGATTCGTATCCATAAAGAGCATTATTTTATTAAATAGAACAATGGGAATAAGAAGATCCATATTAAATCGACTAAATGCCAGTATAAGCCAGAATTGTCGAGCATTACGGGCGATCCGCCATTAATAGTACCTCTTTTCACACCAATATAACTTATGGTAAGTAATACCAACCCCACAATAATATGCAACCCATGCAACCCCGTCATAAAGAAATAGAGTCCAAAAAAAAGCACTTCTCCCTGACCGCGAGCAGCAAGTTCGGCACTTCCAGGATACAATCCATGTTCAAACTTACCTCCCCACTCAAAATATTTATTGACCATAAATACAAGGGCAGCAATGATAGTAATAGCAATTAGAATCAGCGCCTTTTTGGTATCACCCAAACGAATAGCCGAAGTTGACATCGCTACAGTAGCACTACTAATTAAGAGTATGACCGTATTGATAGTACCCATTGTTACACTGAGCTCCTCATGAGCCAGATGAAACGCCTCTGCATTCATATATCGATAAACGGCATATACCACAAATAACCCCCCAAATAGGAGTAATTCGGTAAAAATAAACAACCACATCCCAAGCTTCGAAGCTTCATCGTCGCGATGTTCGGCGTGTGTTAAATGATCTTGACTCATAATACTATTTTTCGCTTGTAGGTTCACTGTAATCGTAAGGATGCTTATCTACAAATGGCACCTCCTCAAAATTTTCTAAAGATGGAGGCGACTCAATGCTCCACTCTAAAGTTTTTCCTCCCCATGGATCATTTGGAGCAATTTTATCTCCATACGCTGCTCTAATAAAATTAACCAATATGGTAATAAAACCTGCAGCTAAGATAAATGCACCAATACTTGAAACGATATTCCAGCCATGAAACTGAGCCACATAATCGTAATATCGTCTTGGCATGCCTTGATATCCAAGTAAAAACATTGGAGTATATAGCATAAAGAACCCAACTGTAAAGGAGATCCAGCCAAAAATAGCTATCTCCTTATCGTACATTTTACCATACATTTTTGGAAACCAGTAGTGCATTGCGGCCAAAAAGGCGTAGCCAACACCACCAAAAACAATAAAGTGGAAGTGCGCAACCACAAAAGCAGTATCGTGTACATGTACATCCGTTGCAATCGATCCTAAAAAGAGACCCGTTAAACCACCAATCATAAATACAAATAAGAAGCTTGCAGCCCATAAAAAAGGTACTTCCATTTGAATAGACGCCTTATAAAGTGTTGCGACCCAATTAAATACCTTGATTGCACTTGGTATTGCCACCAAAAAGGTTAAAAATGAGAAGATATAGAGCGCCGTACTACTCATACCCGAAGTAAACATGTGATGACCCCACACAAAATAGCCAACAAAAGCAATTGCTAACGTTGAGTAAACCACCGCTTTATAACCAAAAATTGACTTATTCGAAAAAGTAGGGATAATCTCAGAGATAATACCCATGGCAGGTAAAATCATAATATAAACCGCAGGATGAGAGTAAATCCAAAATAGATGCTGATATAACACCGGATCGCCTCCGAGTGCAGGGTCAAAAAAGCCAATTTGAAAAAGTCGCTCTCCAACAACCATCAACAAAGTAATACCTACTATTGGAGTGGCCAACAATTGAATCCATCCGGCTCCATACAAACTCCAAGCAAATAGTGGCATCTTAAACCAATCCATACCTGGTGCACGCATACGATGCATAGTTACAATAAAATTCAATCCTGTTAAGATGCTACTAAAACCTAATATAAATGCCCCAATCACAGCTGGAAGCATGTTCGTATGCGTTTTAAAACTGTAAGGTGCATAAAAAGTCCAACCAGTATCTGGTGCTCCATCTCCCAAAAACTGAGAAGTTAATGCTACAACAGCGCCCAAAACATACAAATACCACGAAAACAAATTGAGCTTAGGAAACGCCACATCTTTAGCACCAATCAAAATTGGCAAGAAAAAGTTTCCAAACACCGCTGGTAACCCAGGTATCACAATTAAAAAAATCATGATTATCCCATGCAGCGTAAAAAAAGCATTATAGGTTTCGGCTGTCATTACCGTTTTGCCGGGTGCAATTAGTTCGAGCTTCATCGCTAAACCCAACAACATACCCACTATAAAAAAGGTAATCATTGAATAGAGATAAAGGAACGATATTCGTTTATGATCGGTTGATAAGATCCAAGCTAAAATACCTTTATACTTGGTCTCAACATCCCTAAAACTCACATAACCTGAGTGTACTTGTGACTCTGAACTCATAGAATAAATATTAAAATCTATTGTTTTGATTTTGGTTTAAATCTTAAAATGATAAAAAACAGGATTCCAAAAAAGAGAATTACAATTCCTGCCACCGTTGTTACATTTAGAACGTAAGTTTGCCCTACAGGATCATAAGAGTAACAAAACTTCAAAATCTTGTTAATTGTAGGTCCCGACTGCCCTTTACTTGCCTCTATGAGTGCCAATTTGAACTCAAACGGTTGGAAACGTACCCCATTAAGATAGCGCGTTATCTTACCTTCGGGACTTAACACAATGATACCGCCCGTATGTATAAAGTCATTTCCCTTTTTAAGATATTTGAATCCAGCAGCATTTGTAAGCTTTGAAATATTGGCACTATCAGCCACAAAAAAGTTCCAACCCACATCGACACCTGGCTTCTTAATTAAATCGGAATAATTTTTATGTTTGGCCTGCGCCAACTCATAACCCTCGTATGGATTAAAGCTTATTGATAACATCCTATAATCTTTACCCAATTCTAAATCTGAATTATTTATCAATTCAGCTATACCATCCATTAAGGGAGTGCAAATACCAGGACAACGGTAATAGACAAAGCTTAGTACTGTTGGTCTATCAATCAAAGAACCAATCAAGATAGTGTCGCCTGAAGTATTAACAATTCTAGCATCTAACGGAATAGTTTCATCTAAATGCTCCACAATGCCGACAGATGGTTCATCACTATTGGCATAACTTGTCAAAGAGATGAGTGCTAAAACCATCAAAGTAATATAAATTCGTACCATAAAAAGATTTTTAATATAGGTTATGAATGTTTGTTGTTCGTTAAAAAAACAAAAGAGTAGTAAAATGGTTCGCTGTAAACGTTTATTAACTTAATAAAAATAAAAAAACCTTGCTGATAAATCAACAAGGTTTCCATATATTTAAATGTTACGTTTTGCTTTTTATTTCAGCCAGCCAATAACAGTAGTTTTTCCTTTTGTTTTTTGACCCAATACAACATCTACTTTAGTTCCTATTGGCAAATATAAATCTACTCGAGAGCCAAACTTAATAAAACCCATTTGCTCAGGCTGTGTAATGGTTTCACCTTCCTTAGCGTAACAAACAATACGACGAGCAAGCGCCCCAGCTACCTGACGAACCAGAATTTGAACTCCACTCTGATGCTCAAGGACTACGGTTGTACGCTCGTTCTCGGTTGACGATTTTGGAAGATAAGCCTTCATAAATGCACCCGAGTGATGGCGGAAATATTTAACCACCCCATTAATGGCATACCAATTAATATGCACATTAAATGGACTCATAAAGATTGAAACTTGTAAACGTTTCTCTTTCAAGTATTCGCCTTCATATACCTCTTCAATTACAACCACTTTACCATCGGCTGGTGCAATAATAGCATCGGGATGCGAAAATCCAACACGCTTTGGACTTCTAAAGAAATTCACGACTAATGCAAAAATCACAAAAGAGATAAATCCAACAATGTCAGGAATAATTGAGTCATCTGGAGAGACTGTCGATCGCAAAATAAAATTAATTACACCTAATGCTAAAAATGTAACTATAATGGTTTTAAATCCTTCTTTATGAATTGTCATAACAAAAAAAATGTGGAATTATTAATGAGATATATAATACAAATAACAAGCAACAAGCGGTGCTGCAAAATAGAGCGCATCAAAACGATCTAAAATACCACCATGACCAGGCAAAATCGAACCTGAATCTTTAACCTCTAAATTACGTTTTATCAAAGACTCAACCAAATCGCCAATGGTTCCGCCAAACGAAATAAGGAGTCCAATAATCATCCAATCGCGCAATGATAAAACATCTTTGGTAAGATAAAAAAGAGCTACTGAGACCAACTGTACAATCACAACCCCTCCTAAAAATCCTTCAATCGTCTTTTTAGGCGAGATTCGCTTTAAAAGCGGATGTTTGCCTATTGAAGAACCCACCAAATAAGCACCTGTATCATTAGACCAAATAAGAGCAAAAAAACTCAACAATAGGGCCGAATTATAATCTCCACCAAAAAATGCAACATCATTTAGCAGAGCTACTGGAAGGGCAACATATAAAGGGATGAAAATTGAATAAACCATATTGTTTAGACTATTTTCACGATTCATAAAAAGCTCTAAAGTAAAGATTCCTAGGATAGGGATAGAGAGATAAATTAATGGAAAATGATATCCAAGCTTCTGAAAAAAGGTGATGCCAAATATTGAAATTGCGATCACAAGCGGAGTTGCAACTTGAACTTTAACACCTTTTTGTATAAAAAGAGTTGCAAGCTCTACAACACCTAGAAGAGAGATTATTAAAAATAAAACACCGTATGACCAAGAACTCCAAAGCATTCCACCAATCAAAACGGCAACCAATAATACTCCAGTAATTGTCCTCTTCCAGAAGTTACTCATATCCATAAATTTGGTGCAAAAATAGCATAAACTATGAAAGTAGGAAACTAAATGTTAATATTTACAAAAAGATGTAACTCTTTAGGACCATGAGCACCCATTACCAAGGTCTTTTCTATATCGGCTGTTCTACTTGCGCCCGTCACAAAAGAGATAAGTGAAGGATAATCAGCACCATACTTTGACTCTAATCGTTCAATAGCATCTTTTAAGAATGGTACTAATTGAGATGCTGTTGCGTAAATAATATGAATTGGCGGATAGACATTCATTCGACGCCCTGAATCGCCATGAGATGAGATTACAACTGTACCAGAGCGTGCTACAAGCGCCTCACACTGAGTCAGTCCAACCTCCATCTCTAAAAATTTATCAGCACCATTTTCAAGAATAACATCAGATGGAGCTAAGAGATTGCTCAACTTCCGATCTAAACAATAAATCGATTTCCACCCCCGCTCAACAAACTCATGATGTAATTTAATTCTGAAATCAGCTTCACTTTCAACCAATGTTACTCTGCCAGAAATTTGAGTAAGTTCACTTACAAACGTCTCTAACAGATTATCGGGTACTGGAAAAACTTCCTCATTCCAATCTGGCTCCATAATGGAAGAAGGGCGGTGTATTGATTTACCCGCCCTTATTTTTGATAATATCTTATCCCTTGAATTCATGCTTAATCTAGTTTTGGGACTTCCGTCTCTGCAACACCATCGTTTTGAGCATTTAATGCTATGGCATCTAATTCGTCAGCTTGTGTTAAAGCTGGATGAATATTTTTTCGCTTTCCAAAAATGATTTCTAAATCCTCGCTAAAAATAACCTCTTTCTCAAGTAAAATTTGCGAAAGTTGCTCGTGCTTATCTCTGTGCTCTCTTAAAATCGAAAGGGCTCTTTGATATTGAACATCAATCAACATTTTAACCTCGTCGTCAATAATCTCGGCAGTCTTTTCGCTATATGGTTTACTGAAATTGTAATCAGACTGTCCTGACGAATCATAATACGAACGATTACCGATCTTTTCACTCATACCAAAGTAAGAGACCATAGCATATGCCTGTTTGGTCACTTTTTCAAGATCATTTAACGCACCTGTACTTACTTTTCCAAACACAATCTCCTCGGCTGCTCTACCGCCTAATGCCGAACACATCTCATCAAAAATTTGATCAGCTGTTGTTAGTTGACGCTCTTCGGGCAAATACCAGGCAGCACCAAGTGCACGCCCACGAGGAACAATTGTCACTTTTACAAGCGGGTGAGCATATTCAAGCATCCAAGAGATGGTAGCGTGACCAGCTTCATGAACTGCAATTGCTCTCTTCTCATCTTTAGATATAATCTTATTCTTCTTCTCTAAACCACCTACAATACGGTCAACCGCATCTAAAAAGTCTTGTTTCTCAACAACCGCCTTATTTTTTCGAGCAGCTATCAAAGCCGCTTCATTACAAACATTGGCAATATCAGCACCCGAGAAACCTGGTGTCTGCTTTGAAAGGAACTCGGTATGCAATCCCTCCTCTAATTTAATTGGACGAAGATGAACCGCAAAAATTTCCTGACGCTCTTTAATGTCTGGCAGCTCAACTTGTATTTGTCTATCAAAACGACCAGCTCTTAGAAGGGCTTTGTCCAGAACATCCACACGGTTCGTCGCAGCTAATACGATAACGCCGCTATTTGAACCAAAACCGTCCATCTCGGTAAGTAGCTGATTAAGTGTATTTTCACGCTCATCATTACCTCCCATATTTACGTTTTTTCCTCTGGCTCTACCAACAGCATCAATTTCATCAATAAAAACGATACAAGGAGCTTTCTCTTTCGCCTTTTTAAACAGATCTCTCACACGCGAAGCTCCTACTCCCACAAACATCTCCACAAAATCAGAGCCAGCCATGCTAAAGAATGGAACATCTGCTTCACCAGCTACTGCTTTGGCCAACAACGTCTTACCTGTTCCAGGAGGACCTATTAGAAGAGCTCCCTTAGGAATTTTACCACCTAAATTTGTATATTTCTCTGGTCGCTTTAAAAAATCAACGATCTCTTCAAGCTCCACTTTTGCTTCGGCCAGTCCAGCTACATCTTTAAAACTTACCGCCACAGCCGTCTCCTTGTCGAAGATACGAGCGCGAGATTTGCCTACATTAAAGATAGAAGAACCACCTCCAACTCCACCTCCAGCACCCATTCTGCGGAAAATAATCATCCACAAAACAAAGAGCAAAAGGAATGGCCAAGCAATGGTGAAAAACTCAATTAAGAAACTCGAACGATCTTCATACTCCACTGGGATTGAGGTTTTAAGCTCTTTCTCAGCATTCATACGTGCCTCTTCAAACTTATCTAAACTTGGAAGATTCACCACAAACTGAGGTCCAGTTGTAGGTAAAAGAGTCTCTTTGCCTTTATAAAATGCTTTGTACTTACCAACCGAATCGGCATTTACAGTAACCTCGGCCGAGTTAGTTCCACGTAAAACAGATATTTTAACAATATCTCCACCTTTCAGCAACTGACTATCAAATTGAGAGTAAGATACCGAAATTGGCTCCTTCGTATTACTAAAAAGGCTCATAGCAATAATACCTATTGCTACAATTCCATAAATCCAATAAAAGTTAAACTTAGGGAAACCCGATCCTTTAGGACTAGGTTTTGGTGTTGGTTGACTACTATTTTCTCCTGATGCCATTGGCTAACTATTTCAATATTAATTAAAATAAATCTTCAATATCCTTGCGTACACCATCACCCCACAATGCCTCTAAACGGTAGAAACTTCTAACATCTTTACGAAACACATGCACTACCACATCAACATAATCGAGCAATATCCACTCGGCATTTTCAAAACCTTCGGATTTATATGGTTTCTCACCATTTTTTTCGCGAACGTAATCAAATACAGAATTAGCAATTGCATCAACCTGGGTATTGCTTGAACCTTCGCATATGACAAAGTAACTGCAAATAGCGTGATCGATTTTACGAAGATCTAAAACGACAATATTTGTGCCCTTCTTCTCTTGAATACCCTCAACGATACTATCAACTAAAATGGTTGGGTTAATATCTTGATCAATTTTTACTCTTTTTGAGTTCATTTTTAAATATATTTGTATTTCTGTTACTACTCTATAATTCATTCAATTCCCTAAGGCAGTAACACTTTAACGGTTTAATTTGTATTTGTTAATCTAACATATACAAACACATTTTGTTCTTTGCCTTAAAAAAAAGGCAAAGATAATAGTTTTAAAATATTTTTGTTCGTATTTTTTATTTATAAAGCCCATCTGACAATTTGTCCCAACTTACACAAAACACCATGACATCAACCCAACTCAAATCGCACATTTTTCGTTCCGAATCATTAGAATCTACAAATGAAGAGCTAAAAAAGATAGCCCAAAAAGAAGATCTACCGAACTTCAGTTGTGTTATCACAGATAATCAAACGGCAGGTAAAGGTCAAATTGGTAATAAATGGGAAAGCGAACCAAATAAAAACCTGACATTTAGTGTATTGCTTCACCCGACTACACTCCCCATATTAAAACAGTTTTTGCTCTCAAAGATGGTTTCGGTTGCAATTGCACAAACGTTAGAGCAATATGTAGCAGATGTATCGATCAAATGGCCTAACGACATCTATGTCGGGGATAAGAAAATTTGCGGTATTTTGATCGAAAACTCCATTATGGGTGACAAAATCCATCAATCTATTATAGGAATAGGGTTAAACGTGAACCAAACACTCTTTTTAAGCGATGCTCCAAATCCTGTATCCCTTAAAATGATAAGCAATAATGAATATCATTTAGAGGATATCTTATTACAAATATTAGAACAGATAGAGATCCGATTTGCACAACTTTTGGCAGGATGCACTAACACCATTTCCCATATTTACTTCGATAAACTTTTTCGTCGTGAAGGGTATTTTCCATACAAGGATATAAATGGTGAGTTTGTGGCAAAGATAGAAGAGGTTAAAGATTTTGGATTTCTTGTCCTAAAGCGAAAAGACGGCACCATTAGCGAATACGCCTTCAAGGAGGTTCAATTTATGTAGTAGGTTATCTCAACTGACTTCTAATTTTACGCATGGCCTCGTCGGCAGTTAGTTCACCCATTAGCACCTCGTGAACATATCCTGGCACTTTTATATTCTTCAATCCCAAGGCTTTACTATAGTTATCTTCTTGTAGATATGTGTGAATACCATACGTCTCTTGTATATAGGAAGAGAAATTCTCAATTTTATCCGATCCAAACTCAACATCGGTTAAATTGCCTGTTACACCTGTAGGACATTTAGTGTAGCGCACCCACATTTCAGAAAACGAGGGTGTATTTAAAGAGAGTAAGAATTTTATTGCCTCTTCCTTGTGTGGAGCGTTTTTAGGAACAGCCCACATAATAATATATGAAGAGTGCGCTGTCGTAGCCTTATTAACAGAAGGATATTCTACAGGAAAACAGTTTTGAGCTTTTTCGGGATTTTTTTGCGACCAAATATTATACATCCACGATCCATTAGGATAAAATAGGTACTTTTCATTTAGCATATCGTCCAACGTTTTGCCCCAAGCAATCTCTTTCCAGCCTTTATCAATGGGTTTGTATTTGGCCAAACGCTCAAGCAAACGAAGAGTTGCGTGCCAAGCACGCAACTTCTTCTCGGTTGACTGCGTTGAAAAAAACTCACGATCATCGTTTAGCACTGTTGAGAACAACTGAGTTGTGAAGGCCGAAGCAGTACTCCAATCTCCAGCCTCATAAATTGCCCCAATCTGATCATTTGGATGTTGCTGATTGTAAGTATATACAGCTGAGATGTATTGTTCAAAATCATTAAAAGTCATTCCAAACTGCTTGACCTCAATACCCAATTTTTGGGCAACCTTCTGGTTACACCAAAAAGCCCAATAACTACCTTCAACAAATGGACCAGGAATAATACCATTCCATCGTGCTTTTACAGAATCGGACAAGAGCGAAGGCAGTGTAAATTTCCTGAAAGCATCCATTTCGCTAAAGTCAACCAAATATTTTTTAGCCCAATCAGGATCCTTAGCAAACTCTGCAACAACCTCCATTTCACCATTAATTCTCAAAATATCCCATTTGTTAGTCGTAACAATTTTATACATCAACTCATTTTTTCAAAAAACTCGTCAACGCTCTTATATTTTTTAGTTTTTCCCTTCTTCACCTCTTGAAGTGATTTATCAATGGCCGTATTGTCCACTCGCTTAAAAAAACCTAACGACAAGATATACTCTATCGTCTTTTTTGCGTAGGTATTACGAGCATTGTACTCTAATGTTATTTGTGCCATAATATCATTAATTTTAATGACTACAAATATACATATTTTTAGTTTTTATTGAATGAGAATCAGCTCGGAACAAGCGATAAACCATCGGAGATATTTTCTAATAAAAAAAGGCGAAGATCCCTAAATCTTCGCCTTTTACATATATTATTTGTGAACTTACACCCTTTTAATTCGTGCGCCTAGTTTATTTAAGCGAACATCTATCGCCTCATAACCTCTATCGATTTGCTCAATATTATGAATAACACTCTTGCCTTTGGCCGACATGGCTGCAATTAAGAGAGCCACACCTGCTCTAATATCGGGTGAGGTCATTACTGTTCCACGCAACAGAGTCTCCTTATTCATACCAATTACGGTGGCGCGATGTGGATCGCACAGAATAATGCGAGCACCCATATCAATAAGCTTATCTACAAAGAAAAGGCGACTCTCAAACATCTTTTGATGCACCAACACACTCCCCTTTGCCTGAGTTGCCATTACAAGAAACACACTCAATAAATCGGGCGTTAGGCCTGGCCAAGGTGCATCGGCAATAGTCATAATCGAGCCATCAATAAAGGTATCAATCTCGTAATTAGCCTGTTCGGGAATATAGATATCATCGCCGCGATACTCCATTTTAACACCCATACGTTCAAAATAGAGAGGGATATTTCCTAAATGCTCTAATCCAACATTTTTGATAGTAATTTCCGAACCCGTCATAGCAGCCATTCCAATAAAGCTGCCAATCTCAATCATATCGGGCAATATGGTGTGGTTACAACCCGCTAAATCAGGTACTCCACGAATAACCAACAAGTTTGATC
>JAGPHP010000140.1 GCA_018055415.1 Breznakibacter sp.
AATCGAAGATCAACGAAGTTAATGAGATGAATGGACTTACAGCCATTAGCCAATTTTTGAATTAATTAGTACTTAATTTAACGTGAGTTCGATCTAAAAAATTAACATCTCAGGTTTAGTCTTTATACGCGATAAGTGTTTTCTATCCTATCTATTATTTCACATTTTTACGATCCTTTGGATCGTCCATTCATAGCCGTGGGTGATTAACCCACGGTAATTGATGTGTATATCTCCATTTCGATCCATCGGATCGATCAATTTCTAATGTAATACCACAATTGGTCGATCCGATGGATCGATGAGGATGTGAATTACCTTATACCGTGGACTTACATCCACGGCTAGAAATGGTTGTTCCGATGGAACAATGACGAGTAAATAGACAAATTATCACATCGAACTCACGTTACTATAAAAATCAAACACTGACACAGCCTTTTGCGATTTGAATTGCAGAGCAAAAACTCCTTTGATCAAAATTGCGTGATAACAAATGGTGAACCACATCTCCACAACCTCCACCACTATTTTGCATTTATCATAAAAAAGAAGATCCCCAGATATTGCGGTATCTTAGGGATCTTCAGAAGGATATTTAGTGAATATTAGTACAAATTAATCAACCACATTTTGAAGAGCCACAACTTTTACAAGTTAAACAACCCTCTTGGTAAACAAGTGAATGTGAGCCACAATTAGTACATGAACCTTTTTTAGCTTCGGTTCCATCTGGAATATATTTCTTCAATGCACGCTCTACCCCACTTACCCAGTTATTAATAGAATCGTTATCAAAATGTAACCCCTCTACCAACTGAACAACATCATCAATAGCCATGCCATGACGAAGGACTCCAGAGATTAATTTGGCATAATTCCAGTACTCCTTGTTAAACATGTACGATAACCCCTCGATGCTGGTTTTATGTCCCATTTTGTTGGCATAAATAAAGTCGTAACGCGATGATCCATCAGGATTCTTCTCCTTACGAATAATTCCCTTATTAACCATTTTTGGAAGATACAAACCATCTTCATCAGATAATCCAGTAAAGATCTCATAAGGACGACCATTTGCCAAGCCTACAAAGGCAATCCACTTCTCTCGGTTGTTTTGGAAACGAACCACATCGGCCTCTAATTCATACGGACGTTTAGATGCACTTACATGTTTCTCCTCCTCCTTAGGTGTCTCTTTTGATGAGATAAGAACTCCATCACGACTACCCTCACGATAAACAGTCATACCCTTACAGCCCGATCTCCAAGCTTCAACATACAACTCTCCAACCAACTCCTCTGTAGCCGACTCAGGAAGATTGATGGTTACACTAATAGAGTGGTCAACCCACTTTTGCATAGCGCCCTGCATCTTTACTTTGTTTACCCAATCAATATCGGCCGATGATGACTTATAATATGGAGATAACTTAACCAACTCATCAAGTTGTGCATTGGTGTAATTACGATCAACATCGTAACCTTTTACCTCCATCCATGTTTTAAATTTATGGTGGATAACATTATACTCTTGCCATGAATCGCCTTGTCCATCAACAAAATCAACCGTTGCATTGGCATCATTTGGATTCACCTTACGACGACGCATATAATAAGGTTGGAAAATAGGCTCGATACCCGAAGTGGTTTGCGTCAACATAGAGGTTGATCCTGTTGGAGCAATCGTTAAGGCAGCAATATTACGACGACCATAACGTCTCATGCCCTCTTCTAAAGCAGGTGATGCTTCAAACAAACGACGAATAAATGGGTTGTTTTGCTCTTTCTCAAAGCTATAAATTGGGAATGCGCCACGCTCACGAGCCATATCAACCGATGATTGATAAGCAGCAATTGCTAATGTTTTTTGAACCTCAACCGAAAAGTCAATAGCATTCTCCGAACAATAAGTTAATCCTAAAGCGGCCAACATATCGCCCTCGCCAGTGATACCAACACCTGTACGACGACCTTCAATTGCCTTTTTGCGGATATTTAACCACAAGTTACGCTCTACTAACTTCACATCTTCAGTCTCTGGATCATCATTGATCTTTGCCAAAATACCATCAATCTTCTCTAATTCAAGATCAATAATATCATCCATAATACGCTGCGTATAAGCAACATGTTTGCTGAACAGCTCAAAATTAAACAACGATTGCTCAGTAAATGGATTCTCAACATAAGAATAAAGATTCAACGCAATCAAACGACAGCTATCATAAGGACAAAGTGGAATTTCACCACATGGATTTGTAGAAACTGTTCTAAAACCTTGATCTGCATAACAATCAGGAACCGACTCACGTATTATTGTGTCCCAGAAAAGAATACCAGGTTCAGCCGAGCGCCAAGCATTATGCACAATCTTTTTCCAAAGAGCATTTGCATCAATCTCAGAGGTGAACTTTGGCAATTTTGAATCTACTGGATATTGTTGTTTATATGGAGTTGATGAAACCACTGAGTTCATAAAAGCATCATCGATTTTAACCGACACATTCGCACCAGTTACTTTTCCTTGCTCAAGTTTTGCATCAATAAACTTCTCCGAATCGGGATGTTTGATTGAAATACTCAACATCAAGGCTCCACGACGACCATCTTGAGCCACTTCGCGTGTTGAGTTTGAGTAACGCTCCATAAAAGGAACGATGCCCGTAGAGGTAAGCGCTGAGTTCTTAACAGGCGAACCTTTAGGACGTATATGAGATAGATCTTGACCAACACCGCCACGACGTTTCATCAACTGAACCTGCTCTTGATCGGTCTTTAAAATTCCGCCATAAGAGTCTGACGAACCATTGTTACCAATCACAAAACAGTTTGATAGTGACGCCACTTGAAAGTTATTTCCAATACCCGCCATTGGGCTACCTTGTGGTACAATGTATTTGAAGTCCTTAAATAGATCAAACAACTCCTGAGCCGATAACGGGTTTGGATATTTACGCTCAATTCGAGCAATCTCGTTTGCCAAACGCCAATGCATATCATTTGGTGTTAACTCAAACAAGTCGCCTGCCGAATTTTTAAGGGCATATTTATTTACCCAAACGCGTGCAGCCAGTTCGTCCTTTTTAAAATACTCTGTCGCTGCTTTAAAAGCCTCCTCATTTGAATAGGTTGGGCGTGTTGCTTTGTAATCCATTGTGGTCTCCTCAGTTAATTCCATTGTGGTTAGCCTTGTTAAATTATTGAATAGTGGTACTTTATATGTTTTTTATTTTATCAATTTATCGATAGCGAAGATAGAGGATATTGTCATTTTTTGCAAACTATTTTTATCAACAATTTTAAAATGTTTTCCAAAATAAAATCTAATGTATTGATTTTAAATCAAATAAAAAAGCAAAAAGTGAAAAAAGTTTTCCAAAATTAAAATATTTAAAAAATCTCAAAACACATATTATAGAACTTTGTCTAACCGATCGTGTTCAAAAAATTATTTTTAAAAATGCTAAACTCATGAATAGCTTGCAAATCCATAATAACAAAAACAACTTTGTTTAATCTTTCGCGCTTCGTAAATTACAACTAAAAAAAAACAAAAAGCCCCAAGAGAAATTTCTCCTGGGGCTCCTGTTCATAACTTTTATTTGGCTAGCTCTTTTTGGCTTTTGCCCAAGAATCTTTTAAGCCTACTGTCCTATTAAAAACAAGTTTATCCGATGTAGAATCTTTATCGATGCAGAAATAGCCTATTCGCTGAAATTGGTATCTATCCGAAAGTGTTGCATCTTTTAAAGAAGGCTCAACCATCGCATTTGAGATCACCTTTAACGACTCTGGATTCAAAAACTCCTTATAATCGCGATCTTTAAAATCATTTGGATCCTCAACTGTGTAAAGTCGATCATACAATCGAACCTCAGCAGATACGGCATAAGGCACCGACACCCAGTGCAGAGTACCCTTCACCTTACGATTACTATCGGGCATGCCGCTCTTCGTTAATGGGTCGTGAGTACAATAAACCTCCTCTATTTCGCCGGTTACTTCGTTCTTTTTAAATCCATCGCACTTAATAATATAACCGCTTTTTAGACGCACTTCACGTCCAACCCCTAGACGGAAGAAGTCTTTTGGAGGATTTTCCATAAAATCATCCTTCTCGATGTAAACCTCACGGGTAAATGGAATGACACGAGATCCTGTTGACTCATCTTCAGGATTATTTGGCGTTCCCATCCACTCTACCTCCCCTTCAGGATAACTTGTAAGAATCAGTTTTAATGGATTAAGGACTCCATTCACTCGTGTTGCTCGTTTGTTCAGATCCTCACGAATACAGCTCTCTAAAAGAGCCACATCAATAATTCCATCCCGACGAGCCACTCCAACTTTTTCGGCAAACGCTCTAATAGACTCCGGCGTGTAACCTCTTCTACGAATACCACAAATAGTTGGCATTCGCGGATCGTCCCAACCCGAAACATACTGCTTTTGAACCAACTCAAGCAGTTTACGCTTGCTCATCACCGTATAGTTCAAATTAAGACGAGCAAACTCAATTTGTCGAGGACGCGCCTCTGGTTCAGGTTGATTTTCTATAATCTGATCTAAGAACCAATTATAAAGTGGTCTATGCACTTCAAACTCCAATGTACATATCGAATGTGTGATACCCTCTATAAAATCGCTCTCGCCATGTGCGTAGTCATACATCGGATAGATGCACCACTGATCGCCTGTTCGGTGGTGATGTTTGTGCAAGATGCGATACATTAATGGATCGCGCAGGTGCATATTAGACGAGGCCATATCAATTTTAGCACGTAAAACCTTTTCGCCCTCTTTAAATTCACCAGCCTTCATTCGACGGAAAAGATCGAGATTTTCCTCAACCGATCTATCTCGAAAAGGACTATGAGTTCCAGCCTCGGTTGGAGTTCCTTTTTGAGAAGCAATCACCTCCGCCGACTGGTCGTCCACATAAGCCTTACCAACTTTTATAAGCAGTTCAGCCCAATCATAGAGCTGTTGAAAATAATCTGATGCATATTTAGGCTCATCTTTCCACGAAAAACCGAGCCACTTTACATCTTCCATTATAGAGTCAACATATTCGGTCTCTTCTTTAGCTGGATTCGTATCGTCGAAACGAAGGTTGCAATAACCATTGTAAGCCTGAGCCAATCCAAAGTTTAAGCAGATAGATTTTGCATGCCCAATATGCAAATAGCCATTGGGTTCAGGAGGAAAACGTGTTACCACTTTGCCGCCATTTTTATTCAGTTTAAGATCACTATCGATCTCCTCATGAATAAAATTATGCTTCATTGAAGAGGCTGATTCTAAAATTTCGTCGTTCATATATCTAATGCTTAAGCTGTAACAATACAAAAAACAAAAATAGGATTTTTACGTTTAGAAGTTACATTTAGGATGTTTTTTAAAAAAGATTAATTTTGAGCAGGGTTTAAACCAATAAAAGTTAAATAAATGGCAATAATTGAGCTTGAAGAGATGGAATTTTATGCCTATCATGGCTGTTTTAAGGAAGAACAGGTGGTTGGCAACCGATTTTGTGTAAATGTGGCCTTAAAGGTGAATATTGACAAACCCGCAGAAACCGATTTTATTGGAGATGCGGTAAATTATGTTGAGGTTTATCACATCATTAAAGAGGAAATTGGGCAAAAATCTCATCTTTTAGAAAATGTTGCAACACGAATGGTCGAGGCCATTTCAAAGCGCTATAGCGAAGTTGAGTGGATTAGATTAAAAGTCTCAAAAGTGAATCCACCCATGGGAGGAAAGATGAAACAAGTAAGTATGACAATTGAAAAGGAGTTAAAAAAATAGGGCAAAACTTTCGAATTGCCCTATTTCCTATATTCTTATAAATTTACTCTTTTACCTCAATAACTTTTACCACTTGGCCGCCACGATAAATTGTCTTTCGGATAAGATTATCATTATCGTCATACTCAAAGGCGGTACCATCCATTAATTTTCCTTTTTCAAAATATCCTGATCTATCAACTTTGCCATTCATATTAACGGTGGTACTATTTCCCGTAAAGTTAAAGTCGTTGTAATTTTTTGAAACAGCTGGCTTAACCTCTTTAGTACCTGTTGATTCCATAACAGTTCCCGAGTATTGAGAATCCTTATAAAGACGCTCCCCAATTTTCAATCCCGTTTCATCATAAATGGTCAGATTATTACTATTCTTTCCATCTTTCCACTCCCCCTCATACATGGGTTTACCATTTTCATAAAAATACTTCTGTTCGCCCGTACGT
>JAGPHP010000141.1 GCA_018055415.1 Breznakibacter sp.
CATCTATATTGTAAAAGCAGCACACAAAGAGGAAGTTAACTTCTCACATTTAGCAACGTTAGCAGCCACAAAGGCGCAGCAAGAGATAACGAGTACATTTCCAGCTTGTTGTCAAAAATCGCGTCGTGTGGTGGGGCAGCGCGGACAGTGTAGATTAATGGGAATTCAAGAGCAGAGGATTGATTCTATTATAAATAAACATCTGCTCGACCTGTCGCTCGATTTGGATTATACTTTTGTTATACAAGCACTTGATGGCAATACTTTTACTCTGCCAAATGATTCTACTGTAAGCAATGCTAGTATAAAACCATCTTTGCGCATTGAATTTCCCGATAGGACACAGTTTTTTATTAGGCAAATGCAAGGAGTTTTTGCCTCCTCAATCGTCTTTATTCTTATCATATTTCTGGCCTTTTTACAGCTACTTCGACTGCTTAAACTTGAAAAGCAAAAGCATGTTGATACGGAGAATTTTGTTAATAACATGATACATGAGTTCCAAACGCCAATTAGTAATATTCAACTATCGACGAATCTACTCCTTAAGAAGATGGGTAACCCCTCAGCAGAGATTGTTAGGCTTATTGAAATCATACAAAATGAGAACAATCGTTTAAAGAGTAATGCTTTTAAAATTCTCGACGCCAGTAACTGTGTATCCATTAAACGTGAGCCTGTTCGATTGCATGTTGTTATTAGTGAGGCGCTTGCCAAGTATGCAGAAAACCATTCAAGAATAGATTTTATTCCAAATGCAGTAGTCGATACCGTTTTGGGTTCAAAGGATGAATTGTCGCATTTAGTGAGCAACTTAATTGATAATGCCATTAAATATAATAGAGCTGACAATGCTATTCTTATTTCAACGCAAAACAGCAAAGATGCTATTATTATAACCGTAGCTGATAATGGGATCGGAATTGCCAAAGAGAATTTAAAGCGCATCTTTGACAAATATGTTCGGCTCGAAAATCACACCGTTCACAACATTAAAGGATTTGGACTTGGATTAGCCTACGTTAAGCAGATCGTAGAAAACCTTAAAGGGTCCATTTCGGTAGAGAGTAAACTTGATGAAGGCTCAAAATTCCATATTAAAATCCCTATTTACACTCCATTGAAATGAAAAAAAAGATATTCTACGTAGAGGACGATAAAAATATGAGCTTCCTTTTAAAGAGTTGTTTGGAGGAGGAAGATTTTGAGGTAGATCATTTTGAGAATGGCTTAGTTGCGCTACAAAATTTTAAAGGTAAAGTTTATAATATCTGCTTAATAGATGTGATGCTTCCTGGTGTAGATGGCTTTACTATTGCCTCCAAGGTGAGGGAGATAAATTGCGAAATTCCAATTATTTTAATAACCGCTCGAAGCGCGAAAACCGATAAGCAGCACGGTTTTGAGTTGCAAATTGACGACTACATCACCAAGCCTTTTGATGAAGATGAGCTATTGTGGAAAATTAATGCATTGTTAAGGCGCTCAAATGGAAATGGTGTTGAATTAACAAAATATCCTATTCAACAATTGGGGGAGTATCAGTTTGACTATCAAAACTTAACGCTTATCCACCCTTCTGAGACAAAACGTTTGACCCCTAAGGAGTCGGAACTCCTCTTTTTGCTTATCTCGCAATCTGGTGAAATTGTAAAAAAAGAGGAGATATTAAGAAAGATATGGGGTTCCGACGACTATTTTAATGGGCGCAGTATGGATGTCTTTATCAATAGGTTACGAAAATACCTAGCACTTGATTCTTCAATACGAATCGAAACAATTCCAAAAGTTGGTATTTTATTGAAATACAATTAATCCGAACGTCCCTCTTGAGATAATGCTGACGATTTGACTGAAAATCAATGATCTAATATGTCATTTTTGCAGTCGATGCGACTTGGCAATAAAATTGTAACTTTAGTTCTATCATTAATAATTTAATATATGAACTACAATCAATTTACCGTTAAATCGCAAGAGGTTATTGAAAAGGCATTTGCAATTGCTAAGGCTGGTGATAATCAAGCTATAGAGCCCTTGCATTTATCCAAAGGAATCTTTTCGGAGGCCGATGATGTGGTTAACTATCTATTCACTAAGCTTGGAATTAACTATAAAAACATCGTTGCAGTAACCGATCAACTTCTTGCATCACTACCCAAAGTAACTGGTGGGGAGCCTTATTTGAGTCGCGAAACCAATAATGTTCTGTTAAAAGCCATTGATTTGTCGTCCAAAATGGGAGATAAATTTGTGACAGTTGAAATGCTTTTATTAGCTCTTTTAAGCGAGAAATCGCAAGTTGCTACTATTTTTAAAGATGCTGGACTTACAGATAAATCACTAAAATCTGCCATCGAACAACTTCGTAATGGAAACAAAGCAACGTCTCAAACGGCAGAAGAGAATGTTCAAGCGTTGAATAGGTTTGCCATCAACCTCAATGAACAAGCTCGAAAGGGAAAACTCGATCCCGTTATTGGTAGAGATGATGAGATTAGGCGATTGCTTCAAATTTTAGCGCGTCGAACTAAAAATAATCCTATCTTACTTGGCGAGCCAGGAACAGGTAAAACGGCTATTGCCGAAGGGTTAGCGCAACGAATTGTGCGTGGTGATGTGCCCGAAAATTTAAAATCTAAGCAACTTTTTTCGCTTGATATGGGGGCACTTGTTGCCGGTGCAAAGTATAAAGGGGAGTTTGAAGAGCGTCTTAAATCGGTTGTTAATGAGGTGATTAAGGCCGATGGTGAGATTATTCTTTTTATTGACGAAATTCATACGCTCGTGGGTGCTGGAAAAGGTGAGGGGGCTATGGATGCTGCCAATATTCTTAAACCAGCCTTGGCAAGAGGGGAGTTGCGCTCAATCGGCGCCACAACACATGAGGAGTATCAGAAATACTTTGAAAAGGACAAAGCACTCGAACGTCGTTTTCAACCAATTATGGTGGATGAACCTGATACACCTAGCTCTATTTCCATTTTACGAGGATTAAAAGAGCGTTACGAAAACCATCATAAAGTTAGAATCTTAGATGAGGCTATTATTGCAGCCGTAGAACTCTCTCATAGATATATTTCTGATCGCTTTTTACCCGATAAGGCAATCGACCTCATGGATGAAGCTGCTGCAAAGTTGCGTTTAGAAGTTGATAGTTTGCCTGAAGAGCTTGATGAAATTGCAAGACGAATTACGCAATTAGAGATTGAGCGAGAGGCTATTAAAAGAGAAGGCGATGCTAAAAAGGTAGAGACTTTATCGTTTGAAATTGCCTCTTTGAAGGAGCAAGAGACAGAGCGTAAGGCTAAGTGGCAAGCTGAGAAGAACTTAGCGAACTCTATTCAAGGATTCAAAATGGAGATTGATGATTTAAAGATAGAAGCCGAAAATGCCGAGCGTCAAAGTAACTTCGAGAAGGTTGCTGAGATCAGATATGGGAAAATGCGTGATATTGAGGCACGAATGGCTAAGGCGCAACAAGAACTCATTGATTTGCAGAAGGATAATCCAATGATTAAAGAGGAGGTTACAGCAGAAAATATTGCTGAAATCGTGGCTCGTTGGACGGGTGTGCCGATCAACAAGATGCTACAAAGTGAGCAGAGTAAACTGCTGCATCTTGAGGAGGAGTTGCATCGTAGGGTTGTAGGCCAAGATGAAGCAATATCTGCTATTGCCGATGCTGTTCGTCGTTCACGTGCGGGTCTTTCAGACCCAAAGCGTCCTATTGGCTCATTTATCTTCTTGGGTACTACGGGTGTAGGGAAAACGGAGTTGGCAAAAGCTCTCTGTGTGGCACTTTTTGATAACGAGGAGATGATGACACGAATTGATATGAGCGAATATCAGGAGAAGTTCTCTGTGACGCGCCTGATTGGTTCGCCTCCTGGCTATGTGGGTTACGAAGAGGGTGGACAACTTACTGAAGCTGTTAGGCGCAAGCCATATTCGGTTGTGCTTTTTGATGAGATTGAAAAAGCGCATCCAGATGTCTTCAATACCTTGCTTCAGGTGCTCGACGATGGAAGGTTGACAGATAATAAAGGTCGTGTGATAAATTTTAAAAACACGATCATCATTATGACCTCCAACATAGGATCGCATCTTATTCGTGAACGCTTTGCAAATATCAATGTAAGCAATAGTGAGCAGATAACAGAGAGCACTAAGATTGAACTTTTTGAATTGCTTAAACAAACTATTCGTCCTGAGTTTTTGAACCGTATTGACGATATTATTATGTTTACGCCACTTTCGCAAAGTCAGATAGAGCAAATTGTTGAAATTCAATTACTCAACATCCAAAAGCTTTTGGAGAATAATGGGGTAACCATCAGTTTTGCTCCTGATGCAATAAAAGCAATTGCTGAAATAGGTTACGATCCGCAGTTTGGCGCACGTCCTGTTAAACGACTTATTCAGAGAGAGATACTTAATGAGTTGTCCAAACAAATTATTGGTGGAACTATTGAGAAAGAGAAGCCAATATTGGTGTCGCATCAAAATGATAAATTTATTTTTACTTCTTAAATGATCTTAAGAGCTGTTCAATGTAGTAGATTTGGACAGCTCTTTTTTTACATTAAATGATTACTCAATGTTGTCACTCTTCTAACTAGACCTATTATATTCCATTTTTACATAATTTAATTAAGAGTAACAAAACAAATAGGGGTGTTTTTGGTTATTTCAGTACTTTTGCAAACCATTAATCATTAAAAAAGTATGTGTAACACAAATTTTAAAGTAAACATCCTAAATAAACTCATTACACCAATGCTCATATTGTTTCTTGCTGTGAGCAGTGTAAATGCACAAACGGCTGATGTAACAAAGAGCGTGGATTTAAATGAGGTGGCAATTAGTGGACGCCGTACGCCAACATTAAACTCCGATTTAGGCAGAGTTGTTACCGTTGTTAGTCGCGAGGAGATTGCAAGCTTACCCGTTTCAAATATAAACGATCTGCTTCAATATGTTGGTAATATTGATGTGCGTCAACGTGGGGCCAATGGTGCACAAGCCGATTTGAGTTTCAGAGGGGGTACTTTTGATCAAGTCATGATCTTACTCAATGGAGTAAATATTACGGATCCTCAAACAGGCCATAACAATCTTAATCTACCCATCGATCTTCAAAGTATTGAGCGTATAGAGATTTTGCAAGGTGCGGGAGCTAGGGCGTTCGGACCCAATGCCTTTGCGGGTGCCATTAATTTTATTACAGGATCAAAGCCTAATAATAACCTTTCTGCATCGGCCTCGTACGGCATGTTTAATTACGGAAGTGCTAATACTAATGCAACTCTTAAAAGCGCTAAATTAACCCACTTTGGAGCACTTAGCTTTATCAAATCGGGTGATTACGATGATATACCAGATACTGATATTAAAGGTGGAAATGGTTTTTATCATGGTATAGCTCAGTTAGGAAATGAGAAACTTGAACTACAAGCTGGTTATAATGAGAAGAGCTTTGGTGCAAGTACTTTTTATAGTTATAAATATCCTAATGAATATGAGCATTTACGAAACTTCTTTACCAGTTTAAAATTAAGTGGTGGTAATGATTTTAAATATACCACATCGGTTTATCATCGAAGAAATCAAGATCACTTTGAATTGATTCGTAGCTCTCCAGTAGCTCGCAATTACCATCTTACCGAAGTTATTGGTGCAAATTTTAATAGTTATTATAATTGGGCAGGAGGAAAGACATCGGTAGGTGCAGATATAAAAAATGATGCAATTTGGTCTAACACTCTAGGTTATGTAATGAATGATACTCTAGAGATACCTAATGAAGAGGGCGGCAAGTTTACAAAGAGTTATAGTCGTGCTAACGCTTCATTGTATCTTGAACATGCAATGACACGAGGTAAAAGTTCTTTTTCGGTTGGAGTACTCTCTAACTGGAACTCAGGTTTAGGTTGGGGTGTGGAATACTATCCAGGAGCCGACTACAGTTTTAGAGCGAGTAAAACAATCTCTCTATTTGCCAATGTTAACTCGGCTTTACGAATGCCCACATTTACTGATATGTTTTATAAATCCGATGGGTTAAAGCGTTATGGAAGTGATAAGTTGGATCCAGAAAAATCAATCAACTACGAAGTTGGTATAAAGCAATTTGAATCCTATGGCTCAGGGAGTTTATTGTTTTATTTAAGAGATGGTTATGATTTGATAGACTGGGGTAGCTATGCGAGCGATAATAAAAACATTTATGCAAGAAATATTGCTGATAT
>JAGPHP010000025.1 GCA_018055415.1 Breznakibacter sp.
ACAAGACCATGTAATCCATTAAATACCGACAAAACAATTACCAGCGCCATGGTTCCCACAGCAATTCCCACAACAGAAATGAGTGAGATAATGTTGATAATGTTTTGAGATTTCTTGGCAAACAAGTACCTCGAAGCGATAAGAAATGGAAACTTCATAACTATTCTTTAATGGCAGTAACCATGAGCCCTGTTCCTGTTTTATTGGTAGAAAGCGTGTCTATCCAATTGAATATGAATGCAAAAGGGTAGAGTGCTAGGTAATAAAACGGAAGGAAGATAAAAAAGAGTTTTGATTTGTTCAGAATCACGATAGGTGCTTTCATCGATATCTTCCACGACAGCGAACCCCAAAAACCATAGGTGTATTTTGTTTCGATATTTGAAAAGCCGGCTCTTTTAAGCTTCAGGGTCATATCTTCTATTGAATATCCATCGCGCACATGCTCATCAATAAATCCCCCCTCTTCATGATGATCGTGGTTGTCTGAACCGCCTTGATCTGATGGAGTAGAGATGAGAAGTACTCCTTTTGATCGAAGAGCTGCAAAGAAGTTCGCGAATACCTTCTCGTCCTCTTCAATATGCTCCATCACATCTACAGAGAGTATTAAATCGAATTGAGCACCTTTATTAAGCGCCGTTAAATCTGCGTATTCAAATTTTACGCGTTGATTTCGATTAAGCTGAGTAAAAAAGCTGTTGCAATCGGCTATTTGCTCCTCTTTGACATCGACACCCAAAATATTACTCTCTTTGTTGAGAGCCGAGATGTACCAACTGTATTGTCCAAAGCCCGATCCCGCGTCTAAAACAGAGGGGCTATTTTTAGCATTGCGATTCCATTTTTTGAGCGCTTTTTTGATGTACCAAGCTCTAAGTAGAAGCAGATTAAGCATTTTATAGAATAGAATTCTCAAAAATGGATGTTTGTTAAACACCTTACCTAAACTTCTTTTAATAGGATCGTATTGCATATCAATTACTTTAACAAATTATCGATGTTCTCAAGATAGTCGAGCGAGTCGTCTGGGAAGAATTTTAGTTCGGGAATGATGCGAACCTGATTCGCTATCTTTTTACCTAAAATATGACGAAGTTTAGACTTATCTGCCTCTAAACGATCAAAAATCTCTTTTGTTTTTGATGATGGGAAGATGCTCAGATATATTTTTGCTATAGACATATCTGGTGATACGCGCACGATTGACGGAGTTACCAATGCACCTGTTAAAATATCTCGAAACTCTTTTAAAAAGATGTCACTTATCTCCACTTGAATAAGTTTTGAAACTTTTTTCTGACGAGTAGAATCCATATTAAATATTAGTTTTTCCCACAAAAGGCGGGCGTTATAAAAATAGGTTGCGAAGTTACTGATTTTTAAAGGAATTTGAACCTATAATTTTAAAATATGGAAAATCGTTAAATGTGCTTTAAATAGCTTATTTTTCTCTTTTTGCGCTATATATTTGCAATTCAAACATCTGATATGGCAAAAGGCGCATCAAATAACAAGTTTTTCTCCTATATTCAAAACTTCTGGAAGGAGTACACTGCTAAGTTTAAGAAAAATTGGAAGAGACAATCGCTCATTCTCTTTATTCAGCTCACCGTTTTTGGCGCCGCATTTGGATTTTTATTCCTTTTGATGGTCTATATGGGCGTTTTTGGAGCCCTTCCGGATGTAAGAGAGCTAAAGACTATTAAGCACGATTCGGCGACAGAGATCTATAGTCGCGACTCTAAGTTGATGGGTAAGTACTACGTTGAGAATAGATCGACTATAAAGAATAATCAGATATCTAAAAACGTAAAAAATGCTTTGGTTGCGACCGAGGATAGCCGTTTTTTTCAACATAAAGGGTTTGATGTAATTAGTTTGATGCGTGTGATTTTTAGATCTATTATTCTAATGGATCGCTCGCAAGGTGGTGGTAGTACTATTAGTCAGCAGTTAGCCAAAAACCTCTATCCACGTGAAGGAGATGGTATTTTTTCGCTCATGGTGAGCAAGGCTAAAGAGATTTTCATTGCCTCTCGTATAGAAGATATCTATTCAAAAGATGATGTTTTAACTCTTTATCTGAATACCGTTCCTTTTGGTGAAGATGTTTATGGAATTGAGTCGGCAGCTGAACGTTTTTTTAGCAAAGATTCAAAAGATCTAAACCCCTCTGAAGCGGCTACTCTTATTGGGATGTTGGCAGCAAACACGGCATACAATCCTCGATTAAACCCCGAAAAATCTCTTAAACGACGTAATACTGTGCTCTCGAGAATGGGACAAGCCAATTTTTTAACTCCTGCTGAAGTTGAGAAGTATCAAAAGGCTCCAACAAAATTGGCCTATTCGTTTCAGAATAGGAATACAGGTATAGCCCCTTATTTTAGAGAGAAGTTAAGAGTACGCATTAATGCCATTTTGAAAGATAAATATGGCGACAAGTACGATTTAAGCCGAGATGGTTTAAAGGTATATACTACCATTGATTCAAGAATGCAGGCTTATGCCGATGAGGCAGTTAAGAAGCAGATGCAAGTTTTACAAAAAGAGTTTAACGAGCAGTGGAAGAGCAGTAATCCTTGGAGTGGCGATGAGTCGGCTTATGTGAGAGCATATCGTAATAGCACCAGATATAAACAACTTAAAAAAGCTGGATTATCAACCAAACAGATTCGTAAGGAGATGGAGACGAAGGTGGATATGAGGCTCTATTCACCTTGGGGAGAGACTAATATTGAAATGAGTCCTGCCGACTCAATAAAGCGAACTCTAAAAACTGTGCAGGCTGGCTTTTTGGCTGTAGATCCGCGAAGTGGGGATATTTTGGCTTGGGTAGGCGGGCCAAATCATAAGTATTTTCCATACGATCATGTTACTGCAAAGCGCCAGTGCGGAAGTACCTTTAAGCCAATTGTGTATGCGGCGGCGTTAAAGAGTGGCATTGAGCCTTGTGACTATTTTGCTAATGAAAAGCGTGTTTATAGCGAGTACCAAGATTGGTCGCCTGGTAACTTCTCCGACGACTATGGAGGTTTCTACTCTCTAAAAGGGGCGTTGACAAACTCTGTAAATACCGTAACAGCCGAGTTAGCAGTAACGGTTGGAATGGATGAGGTTGTTGATTTAGCGCACAAAATGGGTGTTGAGAGTGATATTCCGGAGTTACCCTCAGTAGCTCTTGGTACAGCCGAAATTTCTCTTTTAGAGATGGTTAAAGTTTATTCAACGTTTGCCAATTATGGTGTCCCAACTGATTTGGATGGATTAATTAAAATTACCGACAAAAATGGTAAAGTATTATACCAACGACCTAAGAAAGAGGAGTATGCTAATGTTTTAAACGATGAAGTGAGTCCTTTGATTATTGAGATGATGCGAGGAGTTATTGATAATGGAACGGGCAGATCGTTGCGAGGTGTTTATGGTATAAAAGCCGAGTTAGCCGGAAAAACCGGTACTACGCAGAATTATGCAGATGGCTGGTTTATTGGATATACCCCTACATTGGTTGCCGGTTCGTGGGTTGGATGCGATGAGCCTACAATACATTGGCGCAATGGAGCTTCGGGTCAGGCTTCGCGAACAGCCTTACCAATTTTTGGTCGCTTTATGGCTTCAGTAGAGAGTAATAGCGCGTTAAATTATTATACTACACGACCATTTGAGTTGTTATCGGAAGATTTGTCTGAGAAAATCACATGCGATGATTGGTTGCCCGAAAATCCGAACAAGGGTGGTTTTATGCGAAAAATATTTGGATCACCTAAACCAAGTGGTAACTCTGCAGATGAGACTGCTAAAAATCCTAACAAGAAGCAAAACGAAGAAGATCGTAAATCGATACTTGACAAGATGCAGGAGTTGTTTAGATAAAATTGAAGATTGGGGCTGGGTTTGACATAAAATTCAGCCCCAATCTTCAATTTTGTGGATTAGATCTATTTCTTAAACTCTAATAATCGGCTAATATATTTTCCTAAAATATCAAATTCAAGATTGATGCGTGTTCCAACTTCAATTTGATGAAAATTTGTATGTTCGTAAGTGTAAGGGATGATAGCTACCGAAAATTGGTCGTGTTTGCTGTTAACCACCGTTAAGCTCACCCCATTTACCGTAACCGAGCCTTTTTCAACAGTCATGTAGCCTTCTGCCGCTTTCTCTTTATTGATAGGATATTGAAAGGTGAAAAACCAGCTTCCATCCATCTCTTTTTTCTCGATGCAAGTAGCTGTTTGATCTACATGGCCTTGAACAATGTGACCATCTAGCCTGCCGTTCATCATCATGCTTCGCTCAAGATTTACCTTGCTTCCAATTTTTAAATCGCCCAAATTGGTCTTATCAAGGGTTTCTTGAATGGCGGTAACGGTATATCTTTTACCCGAGATATTAACAACCGTAAGGCAAACACCATTATGGGCTACACTTTGGTCTATTTTGAGTTCGTGGGTAAACGAGCACTCCAGCGTTAAATGAAGGTTGCTCTTATCTTTTTGTAAATCAACCACGAGGGCAGCATCTTCAACAATTCCTGAAAACATATTGATCTTTTTTAGACGATTTATGAAGTGCAAAATTAGTCGAATTTGAGGAGGCAACGAACAAAATGGGTAAAATTCTATTAAATTAAAGTGTGTTGACCGTTATTTGGATAAAATGTGCTTAATTTGAGATCTCAATTCATCTAAAATCATAAAAGATGGTAACAGTAAAAACTACCTATTTAGGCAATCTCAGAACCGAAAATATCCACCTTCAAAGTGGAACAAAAATCGTAACCGATGCTCCGGTTGATAATCGTGGTAAGGGAGAATCGTTTTCTCCAACCGATCTTTTAGCAACCTCGTTAGGCAATTGTATTTTAACTATTATGGGTATTCGTGCCATGGATAATGGTATAGATATCGAGGGAACTGAGTTAAATATTACGAAGATAATGGCCGATGCTCCTCGTAGAGTTGATGAAGTTATTATGGAGTTTCGTTTTCCTGCAAAGTGTTATACTTCCGAACAGAAGCAGCTTTTAGAGGCGTGTGCGGGCATTAGTCCTGTACCATTAAGCGTGCACCCCAATTTAAAGCAAACGGTTATTTTTAATTGGTTGTAAAATGATTTTAGTAACTGGGGGTTCGGGTTTTGTTGGCGCGCATCTGCTTTACCGCTTGGTAAAAGAGGAGAGTATGACTATTCGCGCATTGAAGCGAAGCCATACCGATTTATCAGTATGTAAATCTATCTTTAGTTACTATACTTCTAATGTTGATTCTCTATTTTCAAAAATTGAGTGGGTGGATGGTGACTTGCTCGATGTGGAGGCTTTAATTGACGCGTTGGAGGGTGTTGAGTATGTTTACCATGCCGCAGCGGTTGTTTCGTTCAACTCCTCTAGGAAAAAGGAAGTTGTAGAAGTGAATCAGAAGGGGACGGCAAATCTAGCCGATTTATCGCGCCAAATGGGTGTTAAGAAGTTCTGTTTCGTGAGTTCAATTGCTGCCCTTGGGAGTGAGCTCAATGGTATTGAGGTCACTGAGGAGAGCAGTTGGAAACCAACAGATTCGCATTCAACCTATTCTATATCCAAGTTTTGGGCAGAGATGGAGGTTTGGCGTGCATCGCGCGAAGGGCTTAACGTAGTGGTTGTAAATCCCTCGGTAATTGTGGGGGCGGGTAGTTGGAGTCGTGGAAGTTCTAAATTCTTTCCAACCGTATATAAAGGGCTTTCGTATTATGGCAAAGGCGGAGTTGGATTTGTTGGAGTAGAGGATGTGGTTCGCTCAATGACTCTTTTGATGAAGAGCTCAATTGAAAACGAACGTTTTGTGCTAAATAGCCAAAATATGAACTATCGAGAATTTCTAACAGCCATTGCAAATGGACTTAAGGTTAAAGCACCTCAAAAAGTACTTACCCCTTTTATTGGGCGTTTGGCTTGGCAGATATCCTATTTGTTGTCAAAAATCACCCGAAAGGAGCCTTTGGTTACACGCGAATCGATAGCAACCTCATTTAAAACTTCGGCCTATAATTCGAATAAAGTTAAAGAGAAACTCGAATTTGAGTTTACTCCCATCCATCAGGTAATAGAGGAGAGTTGCAAGCTCTATCTTACTGATTTGAAACGATAGAATCTGATTCTTCATCCAAATTCACATCGCCCTTACGCATTTTAGAGACTCCACCAGAGACGATAAACTTCATCACGTGTGCTGAATTGGCTTCTATAGGTTGCACTTTATTAGCCGGAACTATAAAGAAATCGCCTACGAAACCGTATGAACTTGGAAAATAGACACCCACCATATCGGATAATCCTATCTCCTCCAAATCGTTAGCGGTTAGGAAACCAAGTCGGTGTTGAATGCCCGAATTATCGAGAGAGACCAATACTGGTTTGTCGAACTTCTTCTCTTTTCCAACAAATGCCGAGAGTAGATCTTTAATGGAGGTATATATTATTTTTATGAAAGGCGTTTTATTAAGCGCTTTATTAAGTGCACCAGAGAGCGGTGTTGCAATCAATTTTTGTCCTAAGAAACCGATTAAAGTGACTAAAGTGGCAATAATGATAACCCCAACTCCTGGAAAATTAAAGTGTTGAAGAGCACCCCCCTCTTTAAAAATTTCCTGACCAGTAAGTAGATTGTCGATGCCCAGAATGGCTACCACAATGATGTATATGGTTAGTCCAATTGGTGCTACATAGAGTAATCCTTGTAAGAAATAACGTGCTAAACGTTTCATATTTAATATTTTAGTTAATCTGAATTAATGAGTTCTTCTCGTTGTTTCTTTGTTAGGCCCGCCACCACCAAATCGTAACTGTGGTCGATGAGCTCCTTTATTAAACTCGTTTTAAGATCGCCCGACAAAAGTAGTGTATTCCAATGTTTTTTACTCATGTGGTAGCCAGGTAATATCGAATTATATTCTTCGCGCAGTTCAATGGCACGTTCTGGGTCGCATTTGAGGTTTACTGTGTTCTCTCCATCAAGTGAGGCTAAGGCAAACATCTTTCCCATCACTTTAAATACAAGTGCGACCTCATCGAAAGGAAAATCTTCGGTAACTCCTTTTTTTGCAGTGCAATACTCTCTAAAAGCTTCTATATTCATGAATTCTTAAATTACAGGTGAATGAAATGCATCTTCGATATGTTCTATCTGCCAATCTGTGCTTTTGGGAATGGTAGATATCACGTCAAAGCGCACCTCTTTATCGATATCATACTTAACAACATAGGCTTCGGTGGCGTTTACCATAAAGCGGATTTTACTATTGGTGATGGCATCTTTGGGATGTTCCCAAGTTTCGGTGGAGCGTGATTTTACCTCCACAACGACCAAGTAATCATCTGTTTCGGCAATAATATCGAGTTCATGCTTTCCAAAGCGCCAATTGCGTTCGCGTATGGCATATCCTTTATCTGCCAAGTAGTTGGCGGCAATTTGTTCGCCTTCGGCACCAAGTTTATTGTGTTCGGCCATAATTAACTAATCGCTGTGCTAATTTTATTTGCATTATGAATAACCATTTGAGGAAACGGAATCTTAATACCCTCTTTGTCAAAAGCAATTTTTATTCGTTTTCTAAATTCACCACTCACATCCCACTGTTTAATAGGTTCTGTTTCACCAAGTATTTTAATGATAATAGACGAATCAGCAAAATCATCAACTCTTAAAAATTGTGGTGCCTTAATAATAAACTCTTTCCAATTCGGATCTTCAGCAAGTTCTTTACCAACACTGTTCACTACAGAAATAACATGTTCTAAATCGGAGTTATAGTCTATGCCAATGTTTATGTTTACCCTAGAGAAATATTTCGATAGATTGGCTACTTTTTTTATCTCACCATGAGGTACATGATGTACTGTGCCATCTAAATCTCTTAATGTGGTCATTCTTAGGCTAATATCTTCAACTAATCCGCCAGTTCCATCAAAATTAACCACATCGCCAACTCTATATTGGTTTTCTATAATTATGAAAAGACCTGCAATGATGTCTCTAATCAGGTATTGACCCCCAAAACCGAGAGCCAAACCAATTATACCAGCACCGGCAAGTAATGGGGCTATCATCAATCCCATTTCCGATAAAATCATTAACGCAGAAATGGAGATGATGGCAATTTTTTCAATGCCATTAAAAATACTAATCAACGTATTCTCACGTTTTATTTCGGCAGTTTTAGATATGTATTTACTGGGTACAACGGCTATTCTTACTGCTTTTTCAATTAACCGTTTCGATATCCGATCTAAAATATAAGCGCTAATGGCAATTATTAAAATTTTAATGCCATGGTCTAAAAGCCAAGGTGTAATTCCCTCTGTCCATTTTGTAAATTGTTCATTCATCATAATTATGCAATATAAGTTTAACCAATTTTGAATTTGTAATGCTCAAAAAGTGAGATGTTTTATTACAGAGTTCTAAAAGTACTAAATTTTTATAGAATCATAAAGTCACACCTCTTTATCAGTAAAAAACACAATGGCCGATCAAGAACGTTATGATTTGCCTTTAATACCTTAATTCATTCTTTTCAATTTACTATATTTCGTCGCCAAGAAGTAGTATAATTGATATTATTTTCTATTTTATCGTTAAATTGTAAAAAATATGTTCTGTTGTTGAGTATGTGTTTATTGAATTTCTAATTCGAACTTATCACGGGTTACTTCGTTTTATTATTTTTACAAAATATAGTTTTCGTTAATGAGTATCTCCATAATAATAACAATCTGCTCCCTTCTACTCTTTGCCTACCTTTTTGATATAAGTTCATCAAGAACAAAGATCCCATCGGTAATTCTACTACTCATTTTAGGATGGAGTGTAAAACAAGCCGCTGTTTTCTTTAACATTACTATTCCAAACTTAACTCCAATACTTCCTGTGTTGGGGACTATAGGGTTGATCTTAATTGTGCTAGAAGGCTCTTTTGAGTTAGAACTCGATAGATCAAAATTTACTGTCATTAAAAACTCCTCATTACTAGCTATCATTCAGTTATTGGGTGTGAGTTTCGGATTGGCATATGCGTTTCATTATTTTGGCGGCACCTCTTTTAGGGTTGGGTTGATAAATGCTATCCCTTTGGCTATTATAAGTAGTGCAATAGCCATACCCAGTGCAAAAAACCTTTCTTCTAAAAATAAGGAGTTTATCACCTACGAAAGTAGTCTTTCTGATGTTTTTGGTGTTATTTTCTTCAATTTTGTAAGTCTGAATGAGCATATAACGGTACAAACATACGGCTACTTTTTATTCGAATTAATCATCATCATCATCTTATCCTTTTTGTCAACAATTGCCCTAGCTTTTCTTTTAAGTAAGATTAAGAACAAGATTAAATTTACACCAATTATTTTACTTGTTATACTAATTTATTCAATCTCAAAATATTACCATTTGCCATCGTTGCTGTTTATAATGATTTTTGGTCTGTTTATTGGTAATCTCGAACACCTTCATCGTTTTAAGGCAATTGCAAAACTTAAGCCCCAAATTTTAAATTTAGAAGTTCATAAATTTAAAGAGATAACTACCGAATTGACCTTTATGATTCGTTCGTTGTTCTTTCTACTGTTTGGCTATCTCATTGAAACATCGGAACTTTTTAATGAGCAAACATTTAAGTGGGCTGTTTTGTTAACGATTGGCATGTTTGTACTCCGACGCATTTTGTTGTTCATTTTCAGATTGCCTAAAAGTCCGCTTTTACATATTGCGCCACGTGGGTTAATAACCATTCTGCTCTTTTTGAGTATCCCCATAGCTCAAAAAATAGAAATTGCCAATAAGTCATTAATCCTTCAGGTTATTGTTTTAACGGCTCTTACAATGACTTATGGTCTTTTGAGGCATAAAGCCGACGCTAATACTGGTAGTATTGTAGAGAGAGTTGAGCCAGAGGAATAAATTTATGGTAAACTATTTATAGTTTACCATTACGCTATCATAGAAAACCTCTATCTCCACTCTCTTGCCAAAAATCAACGGATAGTTCAAATCCACATGGCCAGCTGGATAATCAAATATTACGGGATAGTTATACTCTTTAACTGCTTCATTGATAATTTGATAGGCCTCTTGCCCAAAAGGATAGTCGTTATCTTTCATGAAAGTAAATTGTCCAACAATTAAGCCCGATATATTTTCAAGAATACCGCCAAGCTTGAGGTTGTGCATCATACGATCTAAGTGGTAAAGGTATTCGTTCAAATCTTCGATAAAGAGAATTTTTCCTTTGGGGTCGATATCGAGCGGTGTGCTTCGAAGGGCGTATATGAGCGAGAGATTTCCACCTGTCAGAATCCCATCGGCACAACCTTTTTTATTGAGTGGATGAGGTGATGGCTGTTTGATATCTAGTTTTCCTTTAAGAAGTTGCATGGTGAGTTTGATATCGTCATTTGCATTATTGATATCCATGCTCGAACTCATAGGCGAATGGATGGAGGCAATATCTAATTGAGACGCCTTTGCATGAAAAACGGTGATATCGCTAAAGCCGATAAGCCATTTAGGATGTTGCTGAAATTTGGTAAAGTCGAGCTTATCAATAATGCGTATTGAACCATAACCTCCTCTGGCAAAAAGAATTGCATTGATGGATTGGTCGTCTAGAAATCGTTGTACTGCAACTAAGCGCTCTTCGTCAGTCCCCGCAAATTGGAAATAGTTGCTATTAGAGTTATCTGAAATAAGAACATTATAGCCTCTAGCTTCCAAGAATTGCTTGGCATTTACGATGTAGTTAGGATTTACTTTCCCTGCCGGAGGTACAATTCCAATGGTTGACCCTGGGTGCAAATATGGTGGAATAATCATATCAAACTGTTATCAAGTTTTTTCTCTCACATAAGTTTGGTTATCTTTGTGCTTCGTTTTGAAAACCAACACTAAATGTTATTCAAAAGTAATATTTTCTGATGGATTTTGGATGTTCATGAGTTTATCGACAAATTTAAAATAGAAGATGAAAGATTTTAAGCGCACACTTGTAACCACCGCTCTTCCTTATGCTAACGGGCCTGTACATATTGGCCATCTGGCAGGGGTATATGTTCCAGCCGATATTTATGTTCGTTATTTGCGAATGAAAGGTGAGGATGTTTTACTTATTGGCGGATCGGATGAACATGGTGTGCCTATTACCATAAAGGCTAAAAAAGAGGGTGTTACACCGCAAGATGTGGTTGATAAATATCACGGCATCATTAAGGAGTCGTTTAAGCATTTTGGAATCACGTTTGATATTTACAGCCGCACCAGCAACGAGATGCACCATAAAACGGCATCGGAGTTTTTTGATAACTTGAATAAGAAGGGTGAATTTATTGAGCGTGTTACCGACCAGTATTACGATGATGAGGCGAAGCAGTTTTTAGCAGATAGATATATCACGGGTACTTGTCCGCATTGTGGCAACGAAAATGCGTATGGCGACCAATGTGAAGCGTGCGGAACTACCTTGAATGCAACGGATTTGATTAACCCAAAATCGACTTTAAGCGGTAGCAAACCTATTATAAAACAGACATCACACTGGTATTTACCTTTAGATAAACACGAACCATTTTTGCGTGAGTGGATTTTAGAGGGTCACAAAGAGTGGAAACCAAATGTTTACGGTCAGTGTAAATCGTGGATAGATCAAGGGTTACAACCTCGTGCGGTGAGTCGCGATTTAGATTGGGGCGTTCCAGTCCCAGTTGCCGGTGCCGAAGGAAAGGTTCTTTATGTTTGGTTCGATGCTCCAATAGGTTATATATCAGCTACTAAAGAGCTCACACCCGATTGGGAGAAGTATTGGAAGAGTAAAGACTCTCGTCTGCTTCATTTCATCGGAAAAGATAATATCGTGTTCCATTGTATCGTCTTTCCATCGATGCTAAAGGCTCACGGCGAGTATATTTTACCAGAAAATGTACCTGCTAACGAGTTCTTGAACCTAGAGGGCGATAAAATTTCGACGAGTCGTAACTGGGCCGTTTGGTTGCACGAGTATTTAGTCGATTTTAAAGATAAGCAAGATGTTTTGCGTTATACCCTTTGTGCCAATGCGCCTGAAACTAAGGATAACGACTTTACTTGGAAAGATTTTCAGGGACGCAACAACAGCGAGTTAGTAGCCATTTTGGGTAACTTTGTAAACCGTGCTGTGGTGTTAACGCATAAATATTACAATGGCGTAGTTCCTCCAATTACTACTTTAAATGATTTCGATAAAGAGACACTTGCCGAGATTGCTGTTTTAACTCAGAAAGTATCCAACTCGCTTGATCACTTTAAGTTCAGAGATGCGGTTAAAGAGGCGATGAATTTAGCTCGTTTGGGAAATAAATATTTGGCTGATACCGAGCCTTGGAAACTGATAAAAACCGATGAGGAGAAGGTAAAGACCATCTTAAATATTTCGCTTCAAATATGTGCCAACTTAGCGGTGGTGATGGAGCCATTTATTCCATTTACAGCTAAAAAGATGCGCGATATGCTTGATTTGCCAGAGCTTATTTGGGCAGATGGAGGAAATACCGAGTTGATCGCTGTAGGTCATCAAATAAATGAAGCTATTCTATTGTTCGATAAGATTGAAGATGAGCAAATAGAGGCCCAAATCAATAAATTACTCGCTACTAAAGAGGCCAATTTAGCAGCCGAACATAAAGCAGCACCGGCTAAAGAGAACATCTCATTCGACGACTTTTCAAAAATGGATATTCGCGTGGGGACCATCTTAGAAGCCGAAAAAGTAGCAAAAACCAAGAAGCTCTTGAAACTCAAAATTGATACAGGTATCGATCAACGTACCGTTGTTTCGGGTATTGCAGAGTATTTTGAGCCTGAAAAAATTATCGGTCAGCAAGTTTCTATTTTGGTAAATCTTGCACCTCGCGAAATTAAAGGAATCTTATCGCAAGGTATGATCCTGATGGCGCAGAACGAAAAAGGGGAGTTAAGTTTCGTAATGCCGCAAGTGGCTACAAAGCCTGGGAGTGGGATTGCGTAGATAGTTGATATATTGAAGCTAATAATTTTGTATTTTTGATTTGTTAATTACTTTAGAAATCTCTTTATGATAGCTTCAGATATTCAGTCGAAAATTCCAACTGTTTTGGAATTGTTTAGAGCAAATAAAATAAAGAGCGCATATCTATTCGGCTCAGTTTTAACCGATCGGTTTAGTGAGGCAAGTGATGTTGATTTTTTGGTGAGTTTTCAAGATGGTTTAGATCCGCTTGAAAGAGGCGAGCTTTGGTGGAAGTTGCACGATTCTTTGCGAGAAAAATTAAATAGAGAGGTTGATATTGTTACTGAATCATCGCTTAAAAATCCCTATTTTATTAAGGATATCAATGCAACAAAGGTCAAGATTTATGGATAACTCGATTAAAAAGTTGCTTTACGATATTCTTGAAAGCATAAATCGTATTGAACAATATGTTGGCACTCCAAAGATTTTTCAAAATTATGCAAACAGTCAACTTATTCAGCAGGCTGTTGAACGTAATTTCGAAATAATTGGAGAGGCCATGAGTAAAATATTGAAGCTTGATTCTCAAATTGCAATTAGTCACACCAGAAAAATTGTCGATACTTGTAACAAAATCATACATGGTTATGATGAGATTGAACCAGAAAACATTTGGAGCATTATTATCAATTATTTGCCAACACTGAAAAGGGAGGTGGAAAATCTACTTGCAGAATAGGAGCGTCTAGTAATCTATCTTTTAATACACAAAAACCTGTTCATTAGAGAAATATCCTAATGAACAGGTTTTATTTTTATTCTCGAACTATCTTTTTCCTCTTTTTTCTCCCATTTAGCCAAATAATCACCCCCGTTACTGGCAATGAGGCAATGAGCAAACTCATTACAAAGGCAATGATTTTACCCGTTATTCCAATAATTCCGCCCGTGTGCAAGTCGTAATTCATGCGCATAACCTTATCGGCAACAGTGGTGTTTTTAAAACTTCCATAGATGTGATTTACAGTAATTTCTTCCAAAGTCTGCTGGTCGAAATAGCGATAATCAGTTTGCCAATAGGTTGATATATCAGGATTTATGGCAATCGAAATTGCCGAACTATCCGTAGCTGGTGGATGAACTTCAATGGATTGAGCATCTGGTGTTGATGACTTTATTGAAAGATAGAGTTCGTCAAGTGCATTTCCCTCTTTTTGTAGCTCGTTGGGTTTCGATGTAGGCTCTTGATAGCTTAGAGATTTCTTACCGCCTATAAGCGAGTAATAACCTTTAGCGTACCACTGAAATCCCCACACAAGACCCGTGAAAATAAACAACAACGCATATAGCGACACATAAAATCCAATGATATTGTGCAAATCGTAGTTTCTCTTTTTCCATTTGCTTTTTGGACTCCAATAAAACCAAAGTCGCTCTTTGATGAGTTTTAGGTTTTTAGGAAGCCAAATGATGATGCCAGAAATCACAATAAGCAAAAAGATAAGCGTTAGAGTTGCCACAACAGGTTGCCCAATGGCCGGCGGCATCCATAAATAGAAGTGTCCATCCATCACAAAATGGAAAAATCCTGCCTCCATATCTTTTACGTGCAAAACCTCACCCGAATAGGGGTTAAGGTAGATGATGTAGTAATAAGTGGGCTCGTAGTGATAAAATATTGCTTCGGCCGCTTTTGTCTCGCCATTATACTTAACCGAATGGAGCAACTTATCAGGAAGCTCTTTTTGGGCGATATCAATAAGTGCCGATGGAAGCAGGAACTCCGAATTCTGAGGCTCAACAAATCGGAACTCCTCGGTAGCATTGAGTATCTCCTCTTTAAATGCATAGAGACATCCCGTAGTGGCAATTATAAATACCCCAAGCCCGGAGATGAGTCCGAGCCAGAGGTGTATTTGATAGATAAATCGTTTTATCATCTTTAAAATTTAACGTTAAGTGCTAATGATATAGATCGTAAGCTTTGGGGGCTAACAGTTGACCAGCCTGTATATACTTTCTGGTTGGTAATATTATCGAGTTTCAAATTTAGACTATATTTCGATGCATTGTAACTCAACACGGTGTTATAAACTGTATATGCCGGAAGCGTAAAAGTGCCTGTTGTTGAGCGGTTTAATGTCTTATGTTCACTCGCATAATTTGCTCCAATTCCTAATCCAAAGTTTTTAAGAGCGCCTTGTTGTATGGTGTGATTTGCCCAAAAGTTGAATAAGTTTTCAGGACCAGCCTCTTCAGGACGCAATCCTAAATAGCCGGCATCGGGTGCATCTTTGGTCACTTCGCTATCGTTGTGACTATAACCAGTAAGTATGTTAAATCCATTGATAGGTGTAGCTACCAGACTTAATTCATAACCTTTACTCTCCACTTCTCCCCCTTGTATGGAGTTGTTTGGATTTGTTGGATCAGACATCACTTTGTTATCCACCACAATATTATAATAACTCGCTGTTAATGAGATTTTATCTTTGTAAAGATTGGTTTTTGCACCAACTTCCCACTGAGTTGCATGTTCAGGATCATAGATTTTCATAGTTGGATTTGAACCATCAATTTCTGATACCTCTGCGGGGTCGATGTTTGAAAATCCATCCATATAGTTTGCAAAGATCGATACTTTATTCATAATGGGCTGATATACAATGCCTAATTTTGGAGATATGGTGGTCTGATCTTTAACCTCCTCGGGCGCATAGGTGCTCGGAAGTCCCGAGAAATTATCAACTCGAACACTCAAAAGGGTAGAAAGGTTCGGCAAAATATTAATAACATCCGAAACATATCCACTTGCAATTTTTGTTTCGGCTGTTGAAATGGTTTCGGCCGATGTGGCGAGTGTGTTATCAACCGCTTGCTGTGTTAGAATGCCCGAATCTGTTCCATTTTTAAGCGAAACTATTCCGTGGCCAACCCATCCTGTACTCGAGTTGCTTATTTGCTTATTCAGGTAGTCGAATCCAATAATAAAGCGGTTACGAAGAGAGGCAATCTGAAAGTCGCCAATAAAATTTTGCTGAATATCGGTGGCGTTGGTTTCGCCGTTACGTTTTGAAATATAACGAGTAAATTGGTCTCCGTTAGACGAGTCCCACAAATAGTGGTAATATCCATCCGATTTGGTATTGCTTTTTGATAAGATGGTCTGTGAGGTCCACTTGTCCGAAAGCTTGTACTCCATAAACGATTGGAGTCCAAACGACGGGTTCTTTATCGACAAATCATTTGAAGTAAATGATTTTTTATAGTTTGTTTCAAAGAGCGTCAAATCGGTGAATGATAGTTGTGCAAATCGACTTAAAAAAAGCATAGGCGCATTTGCACTTTCGACACTTTTAAGCTCGGTATTTATTTTAAATGTTAATCGGTCGGAAGCCTTAAACTCAACCGATGGCGCAATAAAGAGCGATTTTGTAAATCCCGCATCCTGAAACGAATTTTGTGAGTGATAAGCCGTATTTACTCTCAATAACAGCTCTTTGCTTAACGGTGTATTAATATCGGCCGTTACTCGATTCAAGCCATAACTTCCGTTGGTGTAAGATATTTGTCCACCAAAGGTCTCATACGATTTTTTTGTGGTGATGTTAATTAAACCACCATAAGAGATCAAGTTTCCTCCAAAAAGTGTTCCCGAAGGCCCTTTTATAACTTCGAGCGTTTCGATGTTTGAAGGATCTAAAGCTCCATTACTGATAGATGACATGCCGTTTACCATAGTAGGTTGAACCGAAAAACCACGCATGGTATAGAACTCGGCACCATCTCCACCACGACCAGTTGATTCCCACAAACGGGTTACGCCTGTCGCATTTTTGAGCGCATCGTTAAAATTAGTAACCACCTGATCTTCTAATACTTTTGAGGAGATAGAGTTGTAAACTTGTGGATTTTCGATATCTTTAAGCGGTAGTTTAGATACCGTTTTGCTCGATTCTACACGGTACTCGTTACTCTTTTTGCCCACAATTTCAACGGTTTGCAGCTCTTGAATATTCTCTTCGAGTGTGAAATTGATAACTCTGGTTTCGTTCTCTTTTACGTCAACAGCACTTTTTTGCGTTGCGTAACCAGCCGATTAAACTACAATGGTTTGAGCTCCAGCAGGCACTCGTTTAAGTAGATAGAATCCACTTTCATCAGCCGTTATTCCAAGGTTTTTTCCTTCAATAGTAATGGTTGCAAACGGAAGCGTTTCTCCCTTACTGTTTTTTGTAACTCCGTTTATGGTGCCTGTTTGGGCAATGAGTGTCCACGACATTAGTGTGAGGACAATTGTAAATAGTGACTTTTTTGCCATGTGATTTATCGTTTTAATTCATTGGCAAAGTTCTTATTAAGAACAAGTCTAAACAATCACTATAAATGGGGATTTGAAAGTGGTATTTTCAACTTTTTGGTGATTTAATACAAAAAAATAGCGACTTCTTGGGATTTCCGAGAAGTCGCTAATACGAAATAGTAATTATTAATCTTTTAGAACTTATAAATTGCACTAACAGTTATTGCTCCTGTTGTGAAAATATTGTCGGTACCTGCACCTAGATAAAAATCGCTAGACTCTTGTGAATTACCATCTTCTTCTTCAGTATAAGATTGGTAATTCAAACCAAACAAGTTAATAGTGGTCTCAAGCTGCCATTTTTCATTGATTTCATAACCAACTACTGGTGCAATAGAGAAACCTAAAGAAGATAAATCTGGCTCACTAACTACAACATCGTTTACAGTGTACTTAGAGCTACCAAAACCAAAAGCAAGAACCCCTTCGGCTGAAAAATTAAATTTATTAAACGAAGCAATTTTGTATCGAGCAAATGGGGCAATCTCAAATAAATTATGAGATTCTTCATCATCTCCGTTTTGATCCACAGAAGATGTGTATCCAATACCGCCACCAATAGTCCATTTGTCGTTTAACTCATACCCTAAACGTGGGGTAATCGTAAATGAAGATGATTTGTCATCATTTGTCTCTTCGCTCGATGTGTAGCTAAATCCTCCGCTAACCCAATACTGTGCCGATGCTATCGACGAAAGTGCCACAAATAAAGTAGCAAGAAGTAATAATTTTTTCATGCAATTTTGATTTTAGTTAAACAATAATTCAAATATATAACATAAAATCTTCAATAGTCTATTTTATGTCTGTAATCAGGCTTAATTGTAAATAACTTTTAGGTTATCAACAATAAGTCTTTTCCAGATTAAGGTGTTAATTATCTCTAAAATGTTGTCTTTAAATGAAATATGAATCATTCAAATAATCTTTTTTTTGTGCAGAAATCATTAACTTCGCACTCGAAATTTGAAACTATTAAATCTTATAATATGACAAAAATTAGTTCAACTAACTTTGCAGGTAAAAAAGCAATTATTCGCGTTGACTTCAACGTGCCATTCAGCAAAACAACTGGTGAAATCACCGATGATACTCGTATCGTAGCGGCTATCCCAACTATCAAAAAAGTAATTGGCGATGGTGGTGCAGCTATTATCATGACTCACTTAGGTCGTCCTGATGGCGAAATCAACCTAAAATACACAACTAAAGCAGTTCAAGCTCACTTGGCTAAACTTTTAGGTGTTGAGGTTATCTTTGCAGCTGATTGTGTTGGTGCCGATGCAAAAGCAAAAGTAGCAGCTCTTAAAGGCGGACAAGTTCTTTTACTTGAAAACCTTCGTTTCCACCTTGAAGAGGAAGGAAAACCAAAAGTAGCTGAAGGAACTCCAGACGAAGAGGTTAAGGCGCTTAAAGCAGATATGAAAGCTAAACAAAAAGTTTTCTCTCAAGATCTTGCTAACCACGCCGATTACTATATCAACGATGCATTTGGTACAGCTCACCGTGCTCACGCATCTACTGCTGTTATAGCTGATTATTTCGATGCAGACCACAAAATGTTCGGTTTCCTTATCGAAGAAGAGCTTGGTAGCCTTGAGCGTGTATTAGCAAAACCAGAAAAACCAGTTACTGCAATCATGGGTGGTTCAAAGGTTTCTACAAAAATCACCATCATCATGAACCTACTTGACAAAGTAGATTATTTGATCCTAGGTGGTGCAATGGTATTTACCTTCATCAAAGCACACGGTGGTAAAATCGGTTCATCTTTGGTTGAAGACGATTGTCTACAATTAGCGCTTGATATCGAAGCAAAAGCAAAAGCAAAAGGTGTTAAATTATTATTAGCAACCGACCAAGTTATTGCCGATAAATTTGCTGCCGATGCTAACACAAAAGTAGTTGCTATCGACGCTATTCCAGAAGGATGGTTAGGTCTTGATGCTGGTCCTGCTACAATTGCAGAGTACAAAGCAGCAATCTTAGCTTCTAAAACAATCCTTTGGAACGGTCCTGTGGGCGTGTTCGAAATGCCTGCTTTCGAAGCTGGTTCTCGTGCCGTTGCCGATGCCGTTGCCGAAGCTACTAAAAATGGTGCTTACTCACTTGTGGGTGGTGGCGATACTGTTTCTTGTGTTAACCAATTCAATATGGGCGACAAAGTATCTTACATCTCAACAGCTGGTGGTGCGCTTCTTGAGTACCTCGAAGGCAAAGTTCTTCCTGGCGTTAAAGCTATCCGCGGATACTAATCTCACACTTCAGAGGGTGACTCCAAGCTCACCCTCTGAATATATTTTATTAAAGGAATCTCACATCGAGGTTCCTTTTTTTTATTTGGGGGTGCCGGCAAAAGGCCAATCCCTGCTTCTATTATATTTCTACCGTATTTTAAAATTCCTTATTTATTAGGCCTTTCGCCGTCGGGCTATCCGTTCCAAGTCCGCAGGTGGCCAATTTCTGTGTGCAGAGATTGCATGCAATATTAGTAGCATCTTTTTCTCGGCCACCTTTACGGGCTTTTCACTTCTATCCCTCACCCGTTCGCACTCGCGGTCTAATTCAGTTTAGCATAGTTTTTTTATCATAAATACCACTCAAAAAGTATAACATATTTGCTTTAATGTAAAGTTTGTTTTACATTTGCATTGAATTTAAGACTTTAAACTATGAAATCACTCAATTGGAATGGGCTATTTGCCAACAAATTTAAAAAGATCGGATTGATCTTTGCTGCACTTTTTATCGTGATCGAAGCTGTTAATAGATATTATGGTGTTGATAATTCAAATTCCATCAACCTTACTATCTACTTTATTATTTACTCTCTATTTTTAGCAATCTTTAGCAAAGAGGCTATTGAAGATGAGAGGATTCAAATAATTAGATATTTCTCGCTAAAGCAAACTTTCTCGATCGTTATTCTTGTAATTCTTATGACTAATATATCACACTCTAACTTTTCTTATTACAGCATCATTGGATCTATGCTCTGCTATTTTCCCATTTTTGAACTGACAAACTATTTTAATCCTGATTTTATCTTCAAGGAGAGAACTGCAAAAAAAGGAAGTGAGACATTTGTAACTATGGCATTAACTATCGGGTTAGTCGCTTCGGTAGGATCGGTAATTATGCACTTTTTGAAATAGAAGTTAATTATCATAGAACTATGAAAAACTGGGTAAAAGTAGAACGCGCCAAACGCAATATCACGCAAGCTGAGTTGGCCGATGCTCTTGGTGTTTCGCGGCAAACTATCAACTCCATGGAGCTTAATAAGTTTGTGCCATCAACCGTGTTGGCGCTTCGTATTGCGCACTATTTTAATGTTAGGGTGGAGGATATATTCTTTTTAGATGACGAAGAGAAAATAACATCTGTTTTAAACCGTTAGGCGTTGATCGTTTTTTGATTTAATAACGTGATGTTTTTAACATTTTTTTTGATTTTACTCAAAATAAATGTAACTTAATCTCTCATTTTAAGAACATGCAATGAGGTTTCGTTTTGTCATTCTCTCTCTATACATATTTACAATTTGTTTC